>NZ_JAUMIO010000020.1:0-93548 GCF_032905925.1 Pectobacterium sp. HCp5_1 | reverse complement strand
TGAAACAGCATGAAGGAAAAAAAGATAGCATAGCGGGCAAACGACAATGTGCCGGATGGTCAGGAGATTTTCGTAGCGAGGTTATCTTTGGTTAATTCATCAACAAAGTAGAATCCCGCCCTGGCAATCGCATGGTCTTCCGCCGGGGAACCGAATGCCGTACCAGCATTATTGACGAGAATATCTATCTGGCCCGTCTTGGCGATAGCTTCCTCGGCGAGGCGCTCAATATCGCGATCCTGCGCATTGTCGGCGGCAATCCAGTCGGCGCGAATACCCAATGAGGAGAGGTGTGACTGCGCGGTCTGCAATTCATCGGCGTGGCGCGCCGAGAGGATTATGTGGGCACCTTGTGCCCCGAGTGCTTCAGCAATTTGTAGCCCTAATCCACGCGATCCTCCTGTGATGAGCGCGGTTTTTCCAGACAGGTCAAAGAAGTGCGGCGTATCCATACCGATTCCCTTAATTGAGATTTCTATCCATTAGAATGTGCCCTAAATAATTCGTATTACAGAATAAAACGTTATTATTGAATAACGTATCTGAAACTTGAAATAGGAAGGAATAGCACTTGAAACAGCATTGAGTTTAAATAGATATCAGGAAAAAATTCCAGCGATATTCTGTCATTAATAAACAGGATATTTTTGAGTTGTGAGTGGTCACGCATTAATTACCTAAATAAAAATCATGCACTATAGCGCTAATCATTTTCCTCTTTTCTTTATCTGTTCCCGTCGCGTTAATGGTTTATTTGTTGCCCCTGTTTCGGGGGCAACGTTCTATTTTATGTCACTCGTTTTTCTGCGTCTTTTGACACGGTTAACACGCCACGCTTAATGCGTGATGATGCTATCCAGCGCGCGCAGGTGTTCCGGCTGCCATGACAGGTTGACTTCGGTGCCGGCTTTCCAGTGTGGCTGAATCTCGCTGGCGGGGAGTTTCACCATAAACTGCGGCTGGCCTGCCACTTCCGTCATCATCCTGACGTGATCGCCCAGATAGATGAACTGCTGAATTCGGGCTTTGACCTGCTGCATGCCGTCATCGACGTGAGCCGCGTTGACGTGAATACGTTCCGGACGGATGCAGAGCGTGATTTTTCGACCCGGTGAACTGGGGCGGACTTTCAGTGCGCGTAGCGAAGTGCCGTCGTCCAGCGTTGCCCGATAGAATGCGCCTTCGGCCTCGGCACGCGTGGCGAGCAGCGTATTATTTTCGCCGATAAACTGCGCCACAAAAGCGTTCTCGGGTTTTTCGTAGATGTCGCTGGGGCTGTCCATCTGCTGAATCACGCCATCGTTAAATACGGCGACGCGGTTGGACATGGTCATCGCTTCGCTTTGGTCATGGGTGACGTACACCACGGTTAATTCCAGCGACTGATGCAGCTCCTTGATTTCTAGCTGCATATGCTCACGTAGTTGCTTGTCCAGCGCGCCCAGCGGTTCATCCATCAGCACTAGCTTTGGCTCGAAAACCAGCGCGCGAGCCAGCGCCACACGTTGCTGCTGGCCGCCGGACATCTGTGCAGGGTAGCGATCGGCCAGACTGGTGAGTTTTACGCGATCCAGTACCCGATCCACTTTCTCTTTGATATCGGCACGGTTCAGACGGCGGATGGAGAGCGGAAACGCCAGATTCTCCGCCACGGTCATGTGTGGGAACAGCGCGTAGTTCTGAAACACCATACCGATGTCGCGCTGGTGCGGCGGGAGATGGTGCAGCGGGGCATCACGCAGCATAATTTCCCCCTGCGTCGGGGTTTCAAACCCGGCGAGCATCATCAAACTGGTGGTTTTTCCCGAGCCGGATGGCCCAAGCAGGGTCAGAAATTCACCTTCACGGATATCCAGATTGAGGTTTTTGACGATCAGGCGGTCGCCGTCATAGGTCTTCTGAACATTCCTGAAGCTGACGTAATTTCTCATTTTTCACTCTCCGGCAGTCACTGTTATTCATAAGAATGCATAAACCATGCCGAATGCGTAGTGAGCAGAAAATACCGTGCTGCAATGCATCATAACGCCGTTGTTCACCTCAACGAGTGCGCCGTAATAGGGCGCACCGATGGAGGGTGGCACCGTAACGGTGCGAAGGGACGCGTATCAAAACGGGAGCTGTCAGGCGTCAGAATGAGGGGGATTCAGCGCCTGAATACAGGCCACAATCACGGAGAAAGCCTGCGTCATGTGGCTCTCTTCCACGCTGGCGTAGCCCAGTAATAAACCGCGCTGCTGTGTCGGCTGCAGGTAATAGCTGGAAAGCGGTTTGACCATCACGCCACGGCGCAAAATCGCGGCGCTCAATACAACATCATCGATGTGGGAAGGCAGGCTGAGCAGCATATGCAGCCCGGCGTTGCTGTTGTCTCCGACGTAATCTGCCCCCAGATGCTGTTCGATCAGTGACGTCAATAGCGCGCGGCGTTTGGCATACAGCAGGCGCATACGGCGGATATGCGCGGCGTAGTGGCCTTCGCGGATAAACTGCGCGAGCGTCGCCTGCGTGAGCCAGTGCCCGCCGCGATAGAGCTCGGAATGTGCCGTCTTCAGCGACTGCGCCAGCAGCGGTGGCAGCACCATGTAGCTAACGCGCAGGCCGGGGTAGAGCGTCTTGCTGAATGTGCCGATGTAGATCACCGGCGATTGCGTCTGTAATCCTTGCAGCGCAGGGATCGGGCTGCCGGAAAAGCGAAATTCGCTGTCGTAATCATCCTCAACGACCCAGCAGCCGTGCTCCTGTGCCAGTGCCAGTAGACGTTGACGCCGCGCCAGACTCATCACCGCACCCAGCGGATACTGATGTGACGGCGTCACGCAAATCAGGCGTGGGGCGGCATCGGGCGAGAGCGTTTCCGGCGGTACCAGCCCCTGTTCATCCACATCGACGGGGGCAACGCGCAGGCCGTTAATCGTCAGGACATTACGAATGCCCCAATAGCAGGGATCTTCAATCCAGGCCAGATCGCCGGGGTTGCACAGCATTTTAGCCAGCAGATCCATCGCCTGATGGGTGCCTTCGGTAATCAGAATCTGCTCCGGCGTACACTCCACCGAACGGGCGACGCGCAGGTAATCCACCAGCGCCAATTGCAGTTCGGGGCAGCCGCCAATCGGCGAATAGGAAAGCTGCTCAGGGCGAACACGCCGCGTCAGGCGTGTCTGAATCCGTCGCCATAAATCATGGGGAAAACTGGCGATATCCGGGATGCCCGGCATAAATGCACCCCATTGTCGGGCGGAGGCACCGGCATACCCCAGAAGATGCATACCGCGCCGCGACAGCTCATGCTTAGGCTCGCGCATCTCCCCGGCATTGTCGCTGCTCACCGGCTGCATATTGCCATCGGGGAGCTGTTTCGTGACGAATGTCCCGCTTCCTTTACGCGCTTCAATATAGCCTTCCGCCAGTAGCTGTTCGTAAGCCGTCAGCACGGTATTGCGCGACAGCGACAGCTGCTGCGCCAGATCGCGCGACGATGGCAGACGCTCGCCAGCGGCAATCGCGCCATCAAGAATCGCCAGACGAATGCTGTCGTACAAACGCTTGTTCAGCGCGCCGTCTTGCTGGTTGGCTAAACGCTGAAGCAATAAGTCGGTCAGAAGTGAGCGCAAAAGTGGATCCTTCAAATATTCAAAACTGGCACTGGATTATAGAACCATCTCGCGTCTAAATGACATCATCATCTTGCAACTACACTAATCGTTACCGTTCGACTCATCATCGTTCAACGACTAACCGATGTGTTTGGGATACCGGAGCAGACCATGAAGAATAGCGAACTGAATCAACGCCGTCTGGCCGCCACACCGCGTGGTGTGGGCGTCATGTGTGATTTCTATGCCGAGCGTGCGGAAAACAGCACGCTGTGGGATGTGGAAGGTCGAGAATTTATCGATTTCGCCGCCGGGATTGCGGTACTGAACACTGGCCACCGCCACCCGAAGATTGTCGCGGCGGTGCGCGAGCAGTTGGATCGCTTTACCCATACAGCCTACCAGATTGTACCTTACGGCAGCTATGTCACGTTGGCCGAGCGCATCAACGCGCTGGCACCGATTGAAGGCGCGGCAAAGACCACGTTCTTTACCACCGGCGCCGAAGCAGTAGAAAACGCGGTGAAAATTGCCCGCGCGTACACCAAACGCCCCGGCGTGATCGCCTTCAACGCGGCGTTCCACGGCCGTACGCTGCTGACGATGACGCTGACGGGCAAAGTGGCACCATACTCCACAGGATTCGGGCCGTTCCCCGGCTCCATTTTTCACGCGCTTTATCCGAATGAGAAACAAGGCATCACCGTTGAGCAGGCGTTGGAAAGCGTTGAACGTTTGATGCATACCGACATTGCTGCCGATCAGGTTGCCGCGATTATTCTGGAGCCGGTACAGGGCGAAGGCGGTTTCCACGTCGCGCCGCCGGCCTTTATCAGCGGGCTGCGTAAACTGTGTGACGAGCATGGCATTTTGCTGATTGCCGACGAAGTGCAGACGGGCTTTGCCCGTACTGGTAAGCTGTTTGCGATGGAATATTACGCGGAGAAAGCGGACCTGATCACCATGGCGAAAAGCCTGGGCGGTGGCTTCCCGATCTCCGGCGTCGTCGGCCGTGCTGACGTCATGGATGCCCCTTCGCCGGGCGGACTGGGTGGCACTTATGCGGGTAACCCGCTGTCGGTCGCCTCTGCGCTGGCGGTATTGGATGTGATTGAAGAAGAGAAATTGTGCCAACGCGCACAGCGTCTGGGGGCTGCGCTGGTGGAAACGCTGGAGAAGATCAAAGCGCAGTGTCCGGCACTGGTGGCGATTCGTGCACAGGGCTCGATGGTCGCCGCCGAATTTAACGATCCGCAGACCGGTAAACCCTCGGCAGAGATTACCCGTCAATTTCAGAAAAGCGCGTTGGAAGCCGGTCTGCTGCTCCTGACCTGCGGCGTGCATGGCAACGTGATTCGTTTCCTGTATCCGTTAACGGTGCCTGACGATCAGTTCAGCAAGGCGATGAGCATCCTGACGCGCCTATTAACACGATAGAAGAGAAGCTATGCAACTGGAACAGTTACTGAAACAACAAGCCTTATTCCGTCAGCACTGCCTGATTGACGGCGAGTGGCAAGACAGCCAAAACGGTGAGCGTCTGGACGTCACCAATCCGGCGACGGGCGAGGTACTGGGTAGCGTACCGCTAGTGACGGTGTCACAAACTAAACTGGCGATTACCGCCGCTGAACAGGCGCTGGTTGAGTGGCGTAAGAAGACGGGAAAAGAGCGTGCCGCGCTATTGCAGGCGTGGGCGCGCCTGATTATGGACAATCAGGAGGATCTGGCTGCGCTGCTGACGGCGGAGCAGGGAAAACCGCTGGCGGAAGCGCGGGGCGAAATCGCCTATGCGACCAGCTTTATCGACTGGTTTGCGGAAGAAGCCAAGCGCATTGAAGGCAGCGTGCTGCAATCTCCACAAGGGCAACAGCGCCTGCTGGTCATCAAGCAGCCGATTGGCGTGTGTGCGGCGATTACGCCGTGGAATTTCCCCGCCGCGATGATCACGCGTAAGGTCGGGCCCGCGCTGGCGGCCGGTTGCACGATGATCGTTAAGCCAGCCGAGCAGACACCGTTTACCGCACTGGCGTTAGCGGAACTGGCGCAGCAGGCGGGGATTCCGCGCGGCGTATTGCAGGTTATCGTCGGTGATGCGCAGTCGGTCGGTAAAGTGCTGTGTGATAGCCCGGTGGTGCGCAAGCTGAGCTTCACGGGTTCGACGGAAGTAGGCCGTATTCTGATGGCGCAGAGTGCGCCGACGGTGAAAAAGCTGTCGCTGGAGCTGGGCGGCAACGCGCCGTTTATCGTATTCGATGATGCTGATGTGGATCAGGCGGTGAAAGGCATTCTGGCCTCCAAGTTCCGCAACAGCGGGCAGACCTGCGTCTGCGCTAACCGAATCTACGTGCAAGAGGGTATTTATCCAGCGCTTGTCGAACGGCTGGTTGAGGAAGTGCGCAAGTTGAACGTCGGCGACGGTACGCAGCCGGGTGTGACGCAGGGGCCGCTGATTGATGCCGATGCGGTCAGCAAGGTTGAGCAGCACATTGCGGATGCGCTATCGCACGGGGCAACGCTGCTACTGGGCGGGAAACGCCACGAACGGGGCGGCACGTTCTTCACGCCAACCATCGTCGGCGGGGTGACGCGCGAGATGCGCTTTGCCCGCGAAGAGACGTTCGGGCCCGTGGCACCGCTGTTCCGCTTCAGTGATGAAGCTGAGGCAATTGCGATGGCGAACGATACCGAGTTTGGGCTGGCAGCCTATGTCTACACGCGTGACGCCGTGCGTCAGTGGACGGTGCCGGAAGCGCTGGACTACGGCATGGTTGGTATCAATACCGGACTGATCTCGAATGAAGTCGCGCCATTTGGCGGCGTGAAGCAGTCCGGGCTGGGGCGTGAAGGGTCACGTTTCGGGATCGAAGACTATCTGGAAATGAAATACCTCTGCGTCGATCTTTCCCGGTAGATCGTCGGTAAGAAACGCGTGTCGATAGCCCGTATCGGCACGCGAACACCAGACGCGCAATGTGTCTGGGTGGTGCAAGGCAATGCTGGATTGCACCACAACATGGCAAAAAGGGTGAAATGGCATCAGGTATCGATAGCGGTTGTGTCTTCCTGATGCTTCTCCTCACCGTTCCCGCCGCCGCAGTAGTAAAACATCAATAAAATTTTTGAATTGGCACAATTTATGCTCATATTTTTTTGCGTGATTATCATGATACATGATGCATCAAAGTTCGGCGCACAAAAATTGTGGTTCGTATTTGACCTTATTACGTTGGCTAACACTCCAGGAGCGAAAAGATGTCCAAACTCAACAACACATCCAAAGCGAAAGGCCTCTTCAACCGTCCGGTACTGAAGAAAATAGCGGCCACGGCTTTTCTGGTGACGATGGCCTGTCAGGCGCAGGCGGAGTCCGTCACGGTGATCTCATTTGGCGGGTTAAACAAGGATGCGCAGGATAAGGCATTTTACAAACCGTTCGCCGCAGCGGGCAAAGGCACGGTGGAAGCCGGTGAGTACAACGGTGAAATGGCACGTATCCGGGCGATGGTGGAAACCGGACAGGTAGGCTGGGACGTCGTGGAAGTTGAAGGTCCAGAACTGATGCGCGGCTGTAACGAAGGGCTGTTTGAACCGCTGGACTGGTCAAAACTGGGCGATCAGTCCCAGTTTGTTAAAGGCGCAGTCAGTGAGTGCGGTGCGGGGATCTTCCTGTGGTCTACCGTACTGACCTATAACGCGCAGAAGCTGAAACAGGCACCGAAAAGCTGGGCTGATTTCTGGAATGTGAAGGATTATCCCGGCAAGCGTGCGCTGCGTAAAAGCGCCAAATTTACGCTGGGAATCGCGCTGCTGGCCGATGGCGTGAAGCGCGACGATCTCTACACGGTGTTGGCGACGCCAGAAGGTGTCGAGCGCGCCTTCAAGAAACTGAATCAGATCAAATCGAATATCCAGTGGTGGGAATCCGGCGCACAGCCTCTGCAATGGCTGGTGTCGGGCGATGTGGTGATGACCTCCGCGTATAACGGCCGCGTCTCAGCGGCGCAGAAAGAAGGGCATGACTTCAAGATTGTCTGGGCCGACAGTATTTACGATCTGGATAGCTGGGCGATCGTCAAAGGCTCCAAGCATAAGGCGCTGGCGGAGCAGTTTATTGCGTTTGCCAACCAGCCGGAAAACCAGAAAGTATTCGCCGAAAACATTCCGTACGGCCCGACGCACGTCAAAACCACCAGCCTGCTGGCTCCGGCCGTTGCTGCCAATTTGCCAACGGCCCCAGATAATCTGGCACAGGCGTTGCAAGTTGATACGGAGTTTTGGATCGATCACGGCGAAGAGCTGGAGCAACGTTTTAATGCCTGGGCCGCGCAATAAAGCCGTAGTGAGTGACCGTACGTGATGATGGAGAAAGAGCCTATGTCCCAGAGCGATGTCGTCGCCGCTGTAGCGTCTGGCGGAAACGAAGAAAATTCAACCTTGAAACAGCAACTGTGGCTGGCGCAGAAAGCCTATAAGAAACGCTCTCTGCTGCTGATTGCGCCGCTGTTTCTGTTTATCGTGGTGAGTTTTCTCTTCCCGATCACCTCGATTTTGGGGAAAAGCGTCTCCAACCCGGAATTGCGTGACAATATGCCACAGACCATTGCCGCGATGCGGCTTTGGTCGGGCAACGATGTACCGGATGAAGCCGTCTTTCGGGCGCTGGTTGGCGATCTGCGCGATGCCCGCAGCAGCGGTAAGCTAAGCACGATCACCAAACGGTTAGGATATGAAGGATCGGAATACCGTACGCTGATTACCCGCACACTGCGTAAGCTGCCCGCCGAGGGCAGCAGCGACATACGCGCTCAACTGATACGTGAGCAACCAATGTGGGGTGAATTGGCGACCTGGCAAACGTTCGACCGGGCGGCGCGGCCTTTCACCAGCTATTACCTGCTGGCGGTGTTTGACCACAAAATCGATGCCACCACGCAGCAGATTGTCCCGCAGCCTGCCGATCAGGCGCTGTACGTCGACGTGCTGCTGCGTACGCTGCTCATGGCGGGCGTGGTGACGCTGCTGTGCGTGGGGCTGGGATATCCGCTGGCCTATTGGCTGGCAAAACAGCCATCTAACCGTGCCAATCTGCTGCTGATTCTGGTGCTGCTGCCGTTCTGGACATCGCTGATCGTGCGCACCGCGAGTTGGATTGTGCTGTTGCAGTCGGGCGGCTTGATCAACCGCTCGCTGATTCACATCGGCATTATCGATGAGCCGCTGGTGCTGGTGTTTAACCGCATCGGTGTCTACATCTCAATGACCCACATCCTGCTGCCGTTCTTCATTTTGCCGCTGTATGCGGTGATGAAAGGCATTTCCCCGAACTATGTACGCGCGGCGATTTCGCTGGGGGCGCATCCGTTTATCGCCTTCTGGCGGGTTTACGTGCCGCAAACGTACGCGGGCGTGACGGCGGGAGCGCTGCTGGTCTTTATGATGGCGATTGGCTACTACATTACGCCAGCGCTGCTGGGTGGACCGAGTGACCAAATGCTGAGCTATTTTGTCGCGTTCTTCACCAATAGCACGATGAACTGGGGAATGGCGGCCGCGCTGGGGACGCAGTTGCTGATCATCGTGACGCTGCTGTATGTCGTGTACATCCGTGTCACGCGCACCAATGCAGAAGCCGCGGCGCACTAAGCACACCTTATATTGGGGAGATAACACATGAGACAGCAGGGTGAAGTGATGATCCGCCTGTGGAACACGTTCTTTAATTTTTACGGGGCGGCGATGCTGTTGTTTTTAATCGTGCCCGTGCTGGTGATTGTTCCGCTCTCATTTAATGCCGGTTCGTTTCTGAGCTATCCGCTGACAGGATTTTCCCTGCGCTGGTATCACGAGTTTTTCAACTCCAGCGAGTGGCTGGGGGCACTGGGCAACAGCCTGCTGATTGCACCACTTGCCACGCTGCTGGCGACGGTACTCGGCGTGCTGGCATCGGTCGGGCTGGTACGCGGTGAGTTTCGTGGGAAGTCTCTGGTGATGGCCGTGCTGATTTCGCCGATGATTGCGCCGGTGGTGATTGTCGCGGTAGGGATGTTTTTCTTCTTCGCCAAGCTGTCGCTGCTGAACAGCTATCTGGGGCTGGTGTTGGCACATGCGATGCTGGGCGTGCCGTTCGTGGTGATTACGGTCACCGCGGTATTGAAGAATTACGATCACAACCTGACGCGTGCTGCCGCCAGCCTGGGTGCTTCGCCGCTGCTGGCTTTTCGCAAGGTAACGTTCCCGCTGATTGCGCCCGGTGTGTTCTCTGGGGCGCTCTTTGCTTTTGCGACCTCGTTTGATGAGGTGATCGTCACGCTGTTCCTCGCCAGCCCGCGCCAGCGCACGCTGCCGCTACAGATGTTTGCCGGTATCCGCGAAAACCTCGACCCGACGATAGCCGCCGCCGCCACCATGATGGTGGGCGCTGCACTTGTCCTGCTCATCGTGATGGAAATCCTGCGCCGTCGCTCGGAGCGTTTACGGAGCGGGGGCTAAGGTGGATAACCGCACCACGTTAGGGGGGGTTAGTGTTGGTGGTTTGCTTCGTGCGCGTTGATAGCTTATTTCTCCCTTCATACGCCGTTTCTTGCACACGTGATACACAGCACAATGGGGAGCAGTTATCCGGCGTAGGAAATTATGCAGCGGTGGGCATGAGTACCGAGTGAGCGGCATGGACGCCGCGAAAGTCAGTGCCGCGTCTGACAAAAACGTCAAAGACGTTTTTGAACAGCACTTGTGCTGGCCCGAAGGGCGAGCCCCATTTATGGGGCGAGTAAACGCGTCACTGGCGGCTCGAATTGTGCTCATGAACACCGATGGCACCGCGTAGCGGCATAATTTAGCCGGAAGCCAGGGTTCACAGGGCGACGGCGATTGAGCCGCCCTGTGTCGGGCGCGTGCTACGAGGTAGCATGAAATAACAGTATTGTGGCGCACGAAACGCACGCTGATTCGGCATAAAAATGTGTTTAAGGGCGCATTTCGCCAAGAGGAAAGACTAAATTTCGCTGAAAATTCCTTCAGCTTTTTTTAAAACCCAATTTATGATGCATCAAACACCATTTTGATGTGTGCTATGTAAAAATGATTGTACAAAGGCTCAGGAGATTCGGTATGACAGTGCAAAAAACACTCTTGCTGACCGGCGCTAGCCGGGGAATCGGGCATGCCACCGTTAAGCATTTTCACGCGGCGGGGTGGCGAATCTTTACCGCGTCACGCCAAAACTGGGCGGAAGAGTGCCCGTGGGCGGAAAAATTGCTTAATCACATTCATCTCGATCTGGAAGATATCGACAGCCTGCAACAGACGCTGCCGCTGATTAAAGAAAAGCTGGGCGGGCGGTTAGATGCGCTGGTCGATAACGCAGGGATTTCACCAAAGGGTGTCGACGGGCAGCGTTTGGGCGTGCGCGACACGGACTATGCGACCTGGCTGCGGGTCTTCAACGTCAATCTGTTTTCCTGCGCGCTGCTGGCAAACGGCTTGTTCGACGAGCTAAAAGCGTCACAGGGCTGCGTGATTAATGTGACCTCGATTGCCGGATCGCGCGTTCATCCCTTTGCCGGCGTGGCTTACGCGACGTCAAAAGCGGCGCTGTCCGCGCTGACGCGGGAAATGGCCTTTGATTTTGGTCCACACGGCGTTCGCGTCAATGCGATTGCGCCGGGGGAAATTGAGACGTCGATTCTGTCACCGGGGACGGACGACATTATTGAGCGGCAGGTGCCGATGCAGCGTTTAGGTAAACCCGAAGAGGTAGCAAGCCTGATCTATTTTCTCTGCACTTCTGGGGCTTCTTATGTCAACGGCGCGGAAATCCACGTTAACGGAGGGCAGCATGTCTGACGGACGACGCACTGTACTTTTTCCCACGTTTCCCACTGAAGCGTCCAATCAGCCGGTGTTTGCCGACGTTGCATCGCATGGCGATGAGCTGATGACGCAGGCGGCACCGCAAGTTTCTTGTCAGCAGGCATTGGCTATCGCGCAGCAAGAATATGGCTTGTCTGGGCAGATGACGCTGCTTCAGGGCGAGCGTGATATGAATTTCTGCCTGACGGTCACGCCCGATGAACGCTACATGCTGAAAGTCATCAATGCCGCTGAGCCCGCCGACGTCAGTGATTTTCAGACCGCGTTGCTATTACATCTTGCTCAGCAGGCACCCGAATTGCCCGTACCGCGCATCAGGCCGACAACAGCGGGTCTGCCAGAAACGTGCGTTGAAATTGATGGTGTACTGCTGCGCGTGCGGTTGGTGAGCTATCTCGCAGGCATGCCGCACTATCTGGCTTCGCCTTCAACGGCACTGATGCCGCAACTGGGGGGCACGCTGGCGCAGTTAGACAACGCGCTTTACGGCTTTATGCATCCGGCGGCGAACCGTTCTCTACTGTGGGATATCAGCCGCGCAGAGCAGGTGCGTCTTTACCTCGATTTTGTGCCTGAGCGACAGCAATATCAGCATCTTCAGCGTACTTTTGATCGTTATGACAGCCATGTCGCGCCTGAATTGACGATGCTACGCCGCCAGGTCATTCATAACGATCTGAACCCACATAACGTGCTGGTTGATGGGGCGTCGCCGACGCGGGTCACCGGCATTATCGATTTTGGCGATGCCGTCTTTGCCCCGCTAATCTGCGAAGTGGCGACGGCGCTGGCATACCAGATTGGCGATGGCGCGGACCTGCTGGAACAGGTTGTGCCGTTTGTTGCCGCCTATCATCAGCACAGACCGCTGACATCGGCGGAGATCGCGCTGTTACCGGATTTGATTGCGACCCGCATGGCGCTGACCCTGACGATTGCGCAGTGGCGGGCATCACGCTATCCCGACAATCGGGAATATCTGCTGCGCAATGTGCCGCGCTGCTGGCACAGTTTGCAGCGCATCGCGACCTATTCTCATACCCAGTTTGTGACTCGCCTACAGCAGGTTTGTCCGGAGAACGCGCGATGAATCAGAGAGAAATCACGCCTGAAATGACCACGACAGAGGCGTTGCTGGCGCGCCGTCAGCGAGTATTGGGCAGCGGCTACCGCCTGTTTTATGAAGAACCCCTGCACGTTGCGCGCGGTGAGGGCGTGTGGCTGGTCGATCATCAGGGGAAACGCTATCTGGATGTGTATAACAATGTGGCCTCGGTTGGGCATTGCCATCCGGCAGTGGTTGAGGCGATGGCGCGACAGAGCGCACAGCTCAATACCCACACGCGATACCTGCACCCTGCGATTATTGATTTCGCGGAAGATCTGCTGAGTGAGTTTCCTGCCGAGTTGAACAACGTGATGCTGACCTGTACCGGCAGTGAAGCCAACGATCTGGCATTACGCATTGCCCGACATGCGACGGGGGGAACGGGCGTGTTGGTAACGCGCTGGGCGTATCACGGCGTAACCAGCGCGCTGGCAGAACTGTCGCCGTCGCTGGGGGATGGTGTGGCGCGCGGCAGTCACGTGAAACTGATCGAGCCGCCGGATACCTATCGCCAGCCCGGTGCATTTCTTCGCAGTATTCGTGATGCGCTGGCGCAGATGCAGCAGGAAGGCATTCGTCCTGCCGCGCTGCTGATCGATACGATTTTTTCCAGTGATGGTGTGTTCTGCGCACCGGAAGGCGAGATGGCGCAGGCGGCTGCGCTGATTCGTCAGGCGGGCGGACTGTTTATCGCAGATGAAGTGCAGCCGGGTTTTGGGCGCACCGGGGAATCAATGTGGGGCTTTGCGCGTCACGGTGTTATCCCGGATCTGGTGAGTTTAGGGAAACCGATGGGCAATGGACATCCGATTGCTGGACTGGTTGGGCGTTCCGCGCTGTTCGATGCATTCGGGCGAGATGTCCGCTATTTCAATACGTTCGGCGGCAATCCGGTGTCCTGTCAGGCGGCGCACGCGGTGCTGCGAGTGATTCGGGAAGAACAGTTACAGCAGAATGCCCAGCGGGTTGGTGATTATCTGCGGCAAGGCTTACAGCAGTTAGCGCAGGATTTCCCGCTGATTGGCGATATTCGGGCTTATGGTCTGTTTATCGGCGTAGATCTGGTTAGCGATCGCGAAAGCAAAGCGCCGGCAACGGAATCCGCATTGCAGGTCGTGAATGCTATGCGTCAGCGCGGTGTGCTGATCAGCGCGACGGGGCCAGCGGCAAACGTGCTGAAAGTTCGCCCGCCGCTGGTGTTTCAGGAAGAGCACGCCGATGTGTTTTTAACCACGTTGAGCGACGTGTTAAAGGTCATCGATACCCGCACGTGGGAATAATCAATCGCGCGGGTGACGTGAAAAGGCAAGGTGATTAGATACGGAACGCCGCAACGGCATGGCTGAGTTCACCCGCACGTTCGGACAGCGAACCAGCGGCCGCGGCGGCTTCGTTTACCAGCGCGGCGTTTTGCTGCGTGACCGTTTCCATCTGTGAAATCGCGGTATTAATCTGCCCAATGCCCAGGCTTTGTTCATTGCTGGCAGTAGAAATTTCGGTCACGATCGAGGCCACGCGTTTGATGTCTTCCACTACGCTTTGAATCGTGCTGCCCGCTTCGATGACGGCATGGTGTCCATGATTTGCCTGTTCGACGGACGTCCCGATCAGTTCTTTGATCTCTTTCGCCGCGTTGGCGCTGCGCTGTGCCAGCGTGCGGACTTCGCCTGCGACGACCGCAAATCCTCGGCCTTGTTCGCCCGCTCGGGCGGCTTCCACGGCGGCGTTCAGCGCGAGGATGTTAGTCTGGAAGGCGATGCCGTCGATCACGCCGATAATATTGGTGATTTTCTCTGCGGATGACACCATCTGTTGCATGGCATTGGTCACATCGCCCATCATCTTGCCGCCGTCAACCGCGCGCTGTGAGGCGGTGGTTGCCAACTGACTGGCGTGAGCGGCATGGGTGGCATTCTGTTTGACCGAGGAGGTCATCTGTTCCATTGAGGCCGCGGTTTCTTCCAGTGAACTGGCCTGCTGCTCGGTTCGAGAGGAGAGATCGATATTGCCGCTGTTAATCTGGCTGGATGCGGTCGCAATAATGTCGGCGTTGCTGTGTACGCGCTCAACGATATCCGTCAGGTTCAGCACCATTTCCCGCAGTGCGGTTTGTAGCTGTCCCATTTCATCGTTTGACGTAATCGCGATGCGGTGTGTCAGATCGCCATCTGCCACTTTTCTGGCTAAATCCACGGCATTTTTTATTGGTACGGCAATCGAGAGAATCAATCGCCACCCTGATAAGGCAACGATAGCTATCCCGACCAGAAGGGTAATCACCACGGAAAATAATATATTACTGAAACTATTTTGTGACTCGGTATACAGTTCCTCTCCCACATCCGATTGTAATTTGATCAGTTGGTCGGCAATTTTCTGCAGCGGGGCGTATTCGTTTTTTAGTGTGTGGTTAATAATATATTCTAGCGCCTCTTTGTCATTTTTTTGTATTGCACGAATGGCGGGAAGGATGACTTTTTCATTGTACTGCTTGTATAAGACAACATACTGTTCTTCTAATGTTTGTTCATCGCCCGTTAAATACGTTTTACTGTACAAGTCCCATTGCGCATTATAAATTTTTTGTGCTTCTTCGATATGTTCCAGCCCTGTCTTGACGTTGTTCGGCTGTGAGAGGTCAACGCTGGCGATTTCAAACATCACGTTGTTCATCTGTCTGGTTACATTGCCAAGATACTGCAGAGCGACCAGCCGATCCTGATACAGTGTTTTCATCGACTGATTTGTGCTGTTCATGCCAAACAGCCCGAGCAGAGAGACGGTTAAAAGCAGTAATGCCATTAACAACATAACCGAAATTAATTTAAGTTTAATGCTCATAAGTACCTCTAAATTACTCCCAGATAAGGAGCGGTATTTCTATATCGACGGAAGAAAGAGAATATTTATGTTGAGACTAACTAAAATTAAAAAATGGCATTAAGGGACTTGTGACAGCGTTAATTTACATTGGTTTACAAACCAATTGGCATTCTATGCTGCCTGGGAAATAGTCATTAAAATATTATCCTGCCTGGAAAGTTACCGTTACAGCTAACTGACGGAGATAATCGTTAAGGTAACGCCGTAATTGCCGATTTCTAAAAAACCAGAAGCGTGAATTTTTAAAAAAAATGAAACAAAACCACGATGAGGATAATCACTCGGATAATAAATTTCCGTTATTAACTTTCCGTTATTAAATAGTATTCCCCGTGTGATGTTCTTCTTCCCCGCGCAGGAAAATGCGGGGAAGAGGAGAGCCGTTACCGATGCTGAGCTAATTGCACGGCGTCATGCAGATTGAGGCGCTGCCAGAAATTCTGCGGGCCTTTATCGCCCGGTGCGCCGGAGAGCGGGTACCCGTCAGCCAGCGCGGTTTTCACCATCAGGTTTCTGCGTTCGGTAACGGAGAGATGCGAAAGCACGGGGTCAAGCAGGACTTCCGCACCTTCGGGAATGCTAACCGGAGACGTCGCGCCATGTTGGGCTGGCAGGCCGTACGTCATCGTGTAGCGATAAAACGTCTTCATTTCCGGTGCGGCGTAAGGATCGTCCTGTGGATCACTCTTGGCACAGGCGCTCAGCGTTGTACCACAGGCTTTCTCTAACGCGCTGCGTAATTCCGTCTTCGCCTGTTCAAACAGCCGACGGTACTGTGGATCGTTGAGGTAGTGCGCCACGTTGCGCTCGGCAAGCATCCGCGAACCCATCACGTCTAATGGATAATGTACGCCCAGCACGATGCGCGAATAGCCATAGCGCGCACCACGAGCGATCAACGGAGCGAAGCGCTCAGGGATCATTTCCGCTAACAGCAAAGCATCGGTGTAACCCGTGTTGGTATGCCCGCTTGGAAACGCGCCGCCGGAAGCGGTGTAAGGTTTGTTATCACCAGTCACGGCGGTATCCGGCACCAGATGAATAGTGTTATTCGGCTGTAGGAAAGGGCGAGGGTAGTCGAAATGCTGTTTAGCGGCGGACGTATTGACTTCAGACGCCTTGATTAAGGCTGCTGCTTTGCGCAGTTCACCGCGATTATAAGCGCTGATAAATGCATGACCGAGTTTTGGGCCCAATGCATCAGCCAGATAGTAGAGGTATCCCTGCCCCTCGGCATCGATCAGCGCGTGTTCGCGTTGATCCTTGGTCGCTTCGCGGTTAATGCGCGTCACAATAGCGGTATTTTGCTGTAACACATCAGTGGAAAGGTGTGAGAAAGATTCCAGTAGCGCAACGCCGGCCTGCTGGTTGGCTTTCACGGCGAAGTCATAACCGCTGGCGCTTAGCCACTCGGTATCGGCCATCAGCGACGTTTGTTTCGCTTGATCCAACTGTGCCCGGGTAAGCTGCTGCGCATTGCCCTGGATTGCCTTGCGCAGCGCAGCCTGAATGGATTGTTCCAGTTCAACAACGCGAGGGCGGCTACTGGCCTGCGTGGTGGAATCCACAATAGCGCCGATCGTCGCGCTGTCCGGCTCAGACGCCGTTGCAAACTCAGAAAGCGGTAATAAGAAAAGACTGACAACAGGCAGCAGCATAGAGCGATAACGCATGGTGGCATCCTTAATTGGGAGGGTAACCGTTTGTCGGTGCGGGATCAGGCTAGGCGCTGATTGTGATGGTAATGTTTCAGGATATATTTTGAGATGCTTATCAACGCATTATCATGATTTGTTATGTTTAGTGACGCCATGAATCTCACAAGGGTGACTGAGGACGGTAGTTACCTATATAGAAGAAAAAGACATAAAAGAGTTTCTAAAAAACAGAAAGGTGATTTGCTTTTTTTATCATTGACGCAAAGCTCATTTCTCTCTACTTTAAACAGACGATTATTTTTTAATATTTCATTGATTTATAAGCAATTAATCTAATTATAACAAAAATGGCAGACATAAATAGCCCGGTTATTCCTCAACGTAAAAAGGCGATGGCGAGCCTACCCCTGTTAAAAATGGCAAGTGAAACAGTCCTGTGGGATAGGTTCAACGTCAACTAATGCGAAATGATTTTACCCACGAATAATGATTTCCCTACATCAAACAGGCATACGTTTGCGTATGCCAATAAAATAGTCAGTAACAGCAGGAGTGAGTCAGGTAATGATTCGGTTAGAAAACGTGAGCGTTGATTTTCCCGCCGGTAAAGCAGCACAGTCCAGGGCGGTAAACAACGTCAACCTGACCATTCAACAGGGTGAAGTGTTTGGGATTGTCGGCACCAGCGGCGCAGGAAAAAGTACGCTGCTGCGGACGATCAATTTATTGCAGCGCCCAACCGAAGGGCGCGTGTTTCTGGGCGATACGCTGATTAGCGATGCGTCCGGCCGTGAACTGCGTCAGCATCGGCAGCGTATCGGGATGATATTCCAGCATTTTAATCTGATGCATACCCGCAATGTTTATGACAACGTGGCGTTCAGCCTGCGTGCCGCGGGGAAGAACAAAGAAGACATCGCCTCACGCGTGCCGGAAATTCTGGCGCTGGTCGGGTTGCAGGACAAGGGGACATCTTATCCGGCACAGCTGAGCGGTGGGCAGAAACAGCGTGTGGGCATTGCTCGCGCGATTGCTAACCATCCCGAAGTGCTGCTGTGTGATGAACCGACCTCCGCGCTGGATCTGGAAACGTCGGCGTCTATTCTGGCGCTATTGAAAAGCATCAATGTCCGATTAGGTATCACGATCGTACTTATTTCCCACGAAATGAGCGTGATTAAAAGTATTTGTCAGCGCATGGCGGTGATGACGGGCGGCAATATTGTGGAAGAGGGCGACGTCTTTACGATCTTCTCTTCGCCTCAGCATGCCTACACCAAACAACTGGTTAGCCATACCAGTCCGGTCGAATTACCGGAACGTTTTAAGCTGAATAATAAAGGCGTCTTGCTGAAAATACTCTTTGCTGATGATTCGGTAGAACAACCGATATTATCCGACGTGGCACAGCAGTTTCAGGTATCGGTAAATATTCTGCACGGCAATATTGAATACATTAACGATCGCGCGCTGGGGCATATTATCGCCCAGCTTTCATACCGTGACGATCCGGCGGCGGATAACCTCGCAGCCGCTATTGCTTATATTCGACAGAATACCTTTGGGGTAGAGGTCATCAATGGCTGAGTTATTTGGTGAATTAGTTTTCGCCTTCGGTGAAACCTTCACGATGGTGTGTATTTCAACGCTGTGTGCGGTGATATTCGGCCTGCCGTTAGGTATCGCGATTTATGTGACCGATCGTCATTTATTCTGGCAGAACCGTTTTATCTATCTGGTCTCGACTGTTCTGGTGAATATTATCCGTTCGATCCCGTTTGTGATCTTGCTGGTGCTGCTGTTGCCATTAACGCAGTTTCTGCTGGGGAACACGATAGGGCCCGTGGCAGCGGCAGTGCCGATGTCCGTGGCGGCGATTGCCTTTTATGCTCGACTGGTGGATTCCGCGCTGCGCGAAGTCGATCCGGGTATTGTGGAAGCGGCGGAAGCCTTTGGTGCTAGCCCGACGCGTATCATTGCGACCGTGCTGTTACCGGAAGCGCTGGCTGGATTATTACGCGGCCTGACGATCACGCTGGTCAGCCTGATCGGTTATTCGGCAATGGCTGGGATTGTTGGCGGCGGCGGTGTCGGCGATCTGGCGATTCGCTTCGGCTATTACCGTTATGAAACTGAAGTGATGGTGGTGACCGTAATTGCGCTGGTGGTGCTGGTGCAGGTCGTGCAAACGCTGGGCGATATGTTATCGCGTCGGGCGAATAAGCGCGAACGCCGCTAAACCACGACAGAATAGGGTATTCAGGGCAGCAGAGAGATGTCATGAAAATAGACAAAATTGTATTAAGAAAAATGAAAATGGCGCTGAAAACGCCATTTACGACCAGCTTTGCGACGCAGACGGAGAAACACTTCTCCATCGCGGAAGTGCATGCTGGCGGACAGATTGGTTACGGAGATTGCTCGGCAATTTCGCTGCCGTTTTATAACGAAGAAACCAACGTCACCGCCTGGCATATTATGCGTGACTTCCTGATCCCGATGATTAAGCAAGCTGGGGATATTGAGCATCCTTCGCAGGTGCGTGATATTTTCGCCCCGGTAAAGCGTAATAACTGCGCCAAAGCGGCCATCGAAGGCGGTATTTGGGATGCTTACGCGAAGATAAAAGGCGTACCGCTGCATCAATTACTGGGTGGAGTACGGGATAAAGTCGAAGCGGGCGTGAGTATTGGTATTCAGGAAACACCCGATAAATTAGTCAGCGTGGTCGATAATTTCCTGAATGAAGGCTACAAGCGCATCAAAATAAAGATCAAGCCGGGAAAAGATTACGACTATATTCTGGCGCTGCGTCAGGCGTTTGGTGATATCACGCTGATGGTGGATGCCAATTCTGCCTACACGCTGGACGATATCGATTTCTTTAAGCGCATTGATCCATTCAATCTGCTGATGATTGAACAGCCGCTGGCGCACGACGATATTATCGACCACCGCAAACTGCAGGCGGCGGTAAATACGCCTATCTGTCTGGATGAAAGTATTGCGTCGGTAGAGGATGCGCGTAAGGCGATCGAGCTGGGCAGCGCCAAAATTATCAATATTAAAGTCGCGCGCGTGGGCGGCATTACTGAAACCAAGCTGATTCATGACTACTGTCAGGCCCACAATATTCCGGTGTGGTGCGGCGGTATGCTGGATACGGCGGTCGGTAAAGCACACAACATCGCGGTATCTACGCTGCCGAACTTTATCTACGCGCACGATATTCCGCCATCTTCCCGCTATTGGCATGAAGACTTCATGCTGCCGTTTGTCGAATTAGACAAAGACAGCTGCGTCGCAGTGCCAGATAAACCGGGAATCGGCTTCGAGATTAACCCTGAGCTGTACGACAAATATTGCTACGGACAGGAAACCTTTTTGTTTTAACTGATTATTGAGTAAGCCTTTTTTAGTAAGGCATGTGAGCAGTAAAACGTTATCCAACACCAGGGAATAACGTTATAAAAATAGAATAGGGCGCTACGACGCCCATAACCGTTATACGACATGGCAGCAGAGAGCGTGGGATAGAAGAGTAAAGCGTCCGCGCCAGGGACAAAAGCGTCAATGACGCTTTTGAACGTCGCTTGCGACGGCCCTGTAAGGGTGAATCTCGGGATGAGATTCATATTGCGCGGCTCGAGCGTACAGGGATGTATTTACAGCGTCTTTACGATCTACCCACGCTCTCTGCCCGCCTTACTTCGTCATCAATATCATGGCACCTATTACGCCCCAAATAATGGTAAAGACTGACTAAATCGGACAGACAGGAACGCGACGATGCGATTGAAAAAACTCATTCCACTCATGCTGGCGCTGGGTATCTCTCAGGCTTACGCAGCAGATTCAGGTAAAGAAATCACCATCGGCGTCTCGCCGGGGCCGTATGGCGACATGGTCACGAAAGCGATCAAGCCGGAAATGGTGAAAAAAGGCTACGAGGTAAAAGTGCGCGAATTCAGCGACTACATCCAGCCGAATCTGGCACTGTCGAACAAAAGTATCGACGCCAACCTGTTCCAAAACCGCCGCTATCTTGATCGTTTCAGCGCGGATAAAGGGCTGAAACTGGCGGAAGTGATCACCGTGCCGACGGCCAGCATGGGCTTTTACTCCAACAAAGTACGCTCGCTGGATGAGCTGAAAGCGGGCGATATCGTCACGCTGCCAAACGATCCGTCCAATCTGGCTCGTTCGCTGGATTTCCTGCAAAAATACGGCCTGATCAAGATCAATCCAGACATTACACCGACCAAAGCCTCGCTGCGTGATATCACTGAAAACCCGAAAGGGCTGGTGTTTAAACCGCTGGAAGCTGCGCAGCTGCCGCGTGCTTTGGGCGGCGTAACGGGCTCGCTGATTAACGCCAACTTCGCGATTTCTGCTGGCCTGAATCTGTCTGACGCGATTCAACTGGATGTGCTGCCGGAAGACCTGAAAAACATGATCGTTGTGCGTGCGGAAGATGCCGACAAACCGTTTGCTCAGGATCTGAAAGCCGCCGTTCAATCCCCGGAATTCGCTGCGTTCTTTGAGGACAAAAACTCCATGTTCCACGCGTTCCAGAAGCCGGAGTGGATGAAGAAGAAAGGTACGCAATCCGAATAAACGACTCCCGAACCGGTTGACGCTATTGCCCGATATTACTATGGTAGTTATTACCATAGTAATATCGGGCATTCTTTTATGGGACAAAAAAGGATTTTTGTTGAGCGTCACTACAATAAATCTCGTAGAAAATCAGGCATAACCGATCAGCAGTTACGTGATATTGCGGCAGACATTATTGATTATCCCGATAAAGGAGGTCTCGGTGGTGGTGTTTATAAAAAGCGCGTTGCTACCAGTCTGGGTAAACGTGGCGGTGCTCGGACAATCGTGGCTTACCATCGAGAAGGTAAGGTGTTTTTCTTTGAAGGATGGGAAAAAAACACGGTATCAATGCGTGGGAAAGAAATTCCCGATGATGTATGGGCGGCTTTTAAAATTGCGTCAACGGTGTTTAAAAATAAATCTGATGCCGATCTCGAAACAGACCTTAAAAACAAAGAGCTTGTTGAGGTGATAAATGGTTGATAAGCGCCTATTAAATATACAGAGCATGATTCAGCGTCAACATGCCGCAGGTACGGCCAGTGACGTCGATCTTGACGCTATCAATCGTCTGGTAGCGGAAAGTCAAAAAACGGAATCACGTGCCAGTATGGATGCGAGCAGAGTGCGGGCTATCCGTGAGCGTGAAAAAATTAGTCAAAGCCAACTGGCTGGCATCATTAATATGTCGGCCAACAGCGTTCAGAAATGGGAACGTGGAGTAAGTGCCCCAACGGGTGCGGCGTTACGAATACTGGAGGTCATCGAGAGAAAAGGCTTAAGTGCTATTCTTTGATGATGCGGTTAAGAAAGATAGCTGGTTGTTTCATTGCGCTTAGTGGCCGTCTAGTACGGCCACGTTCGCGTTTATAAACATTGTGTTCAGGTTATAAACATCACTTCTGACGTACGTACACTCTGTGTTCTTCTAATAGCGTATGGCCTTGCTCCCCCAGTTCCCAGAACAGGCCGGTCATGATTGCTAACCCTTCGCGGGCGACGGATTTCAGCAGGTGCTCGTTGACCGCGTGCTGACCGCATGCCGGATAGGAGTGGGGGATCCACAGCGTCGGCAGGCCGAGGATGTCGGCGAAAACGTCATTAGGCAGCGATCCGCCCAAATTCGGTAACAGCGCGGGCTGTTTGCCGCTGATATGTTGTATCAGTGCCAGCGTCCAGTTCACCAGCGGATCTTCAGGGTTAAAGCGCGTCGCCGGAGAGGTGTTAAGCACCTCAACGTCCACCTGCGTAAAGCCGTGCTGGTCGAGATGTTGACGCACATGTTGCGCCAGATGCTGCCAGTCGGTGCCGACCACAAAGCGCAGTTGGCAAATCGCCGTGGCGTCGGCGGGAATCGCATTCACCGGCTTGTTTGGGTTACCGGTAATAAACGACAGTACTTCCAGCGTGTTCCAGCCAAATAGCCGTTCGGCAGGCGTGAGACCGTCCTCGCCCCAGTTTTCATCAATCGCTGGATCGCCTTCATTGCCGGCGGGATCGATCGTGCTGAGGATTTCGCGCAGCGCCGGCGTTAGCTGAGGTGGCAGCAGGGTGTCGATCTTCATCCGTCCTTGTCCATCAACCAGACTCGCTACGGCGTTCGCCAACTGAGTACCCGGATTGCTCAGCAGTCCGCCCCAGTTGCCAGAATGGTATGCCTGATCGCGTGCTTTGATGCGCAAACGGAAATTGATGCAGCCGCGAGAGCCGAGGAACAGCGTCGGACGCTCTGCGCTGAGGCGCGGCCCGTCGGAGGCGATAAAGATATCGGCCGCCAGTGCCTGTTTGTGCTGTTGGCACAGCTCGGCCAGCCCCGGTGAGCCAATTTCTTCACCCATCTCGAACAGCAGTTTGCAGTTGAAGCCTAAACGCTGCCCACGAGCCTGAAACACCTGCTCCAGCGCCATCAGGTTAATACTGTGCTGGCCTTTGTTATCGGCGCTGCCGCGTCCGTACCAGTGGTCGCCTTCTTCCACTAATTCCCAGGGTTTGAGCCCATCGAGCCAGTTTTCTTCATCACCAAAAACCACGTCGCCGTGGCCGTAAGACAGCACGGTCGGCAGGCTGGGATCTTCAATGCGTTCGGCCAGCAGAAAAGGGGGATGACGTTCATCTGGCGAGGCAATCAGCCTTACGCTGAATCCCATCGCCTGCAAGGCGGGCTGGATCTCGTCGGTTAGATAGCGGTTCAGCGCGGGATGATTACCGGCTTTCTGGCTCTCACTGGCGTGGGCAATACGCCGGGCCAGCGTCTGTTTAAATTCTCCGCGATCGAAACGTTCACAGGCGATACGAATAAGGTCTGCGCTGGTCATGCCTTTCCTTGCTGGATAATGTGCCGAAGTTACCGATATTTAAAGAAAAAACGAGCTTTGCAACAATAATAAAAATTGCAATTAAGCTTTGCTTTTAATATAAACCTGCGAATCCCCCGCGATGTCTGAAAGGAACGCCGCCATGCACAGCTCCGAGATTCGTTATTTTCTGGTGGTTGCCACCACCGGTTCGCTCAGCGCCGCCAGTCAGCACCTGTTTGTTGCCGTTTCTGCGATCAGTCGCCAAATCCAGCGGCTGGAAGAACGCATCGGCGTGCCGCTGTTCGAGCGCCATGCGCGCGGTATGGTGTTAAACGATGCGGGACGCATTCTGGAAAATCACGTGCGTAAGAGCATGATGGACATGGATGCCGCCGTGGCGGAGATTCAGGGGCTGAAAGCCAGCCGGCGGGCGCTGTTGCGTATCGGCTGCACGGAGGGGATGGCATTTGATCTGCTGCCGACGCTATTTGCACGTTTTCGCCAGCATGACCCGGATACTACCTTTGCGCTGAAAGTGGACTCGGCGATGCAGGTGTCCCAGATGATCCGCAATGGTGAAGTGGATATCGCACTCCAGTTTGCGCTGGCACCTGAGCAGGGCGTGAATGTGGAGCTGGCGCTGCCTGCGCCGCTGATGCTACTGATGTCTGACGATCATCCGCTGGCGCAGCAGTCTATTCAACTGGCGGATCTGCATCTTTTCCCGCTGGCTTTGCCGGAATCCTCGACCACGCTGCGGCAGCTGTTTGACCTCTCATGCCGCATGAACGGCACCTTTCTGGAACCGACGCTGTGCTGCAACAACTTCACCACGCTTTATTACTATGCGATGAGCACGCCGGGAGCAGTCACCGCCTGTAGTTTCTACTCTGTGATGTACAAGTGCTTACAGCAGCCGATGCGGCTTAAACCGCTGAATATTAAGCAGCTTGACCAGCGCTCGCTTCAAATCCAAACGCTGGCAGGCAAAGCGCACGCGCCGCAGCAACAGGCTTTCCTTGATTTCATGATGGCGGAGCTGCGTCAGGGGGAAGCGTATTATCTGAGTCAGATCGCGGAAAGCTAACTATCCGCCTTCACTCCATCTCAATAATGTCGCGTTTTTGCTCGTCTTCGAGCTGGCGCAGGACGCGATACACCTGCGCCACGGCCTGAAGCGTTTCGCGCGGAATGTAGTGACCTTCCTGCGTGGTGCGATACAGCGTGCGGGTCAGCCAGATAAAGCGAATCACCGGAATATCTGCTTTTTGCGCCTGCGCAATAAGTTCCTGCGCCGCGCGGTCTTCCCCCTTGAATAAAATGCGCGGCAGCGGCGTTTTACCGGGGCGATAGTAAAGCCCCACCGCATAGTGCGTCGGGTTAACCAGCAGCATATCGGCGTCTTCGACCTTGGCTTTGGGGCGTGGCGCGGCAGGTTCGTTCATCAGTTCATGCGCCAGCGATTTACGGTGACCTTTCATATGCGGATCGCCTTCGGAATCCTTGTGCTCGTTGCGTAAATCCTCGTGGCTCATTCGCTGCTGCTTGAGAAAGAAATACTTTTGCAGACCGAAATCCAGTGCGGACAGCACCAGCAGTGCCGTCAGCGTGGTGCGGGCAACGCGCATCAGCAGCGCTTTAACCCCTTGCCAGAAGCCGTGCAGGTCGCCATAGGCCAATTCGACCAGCGCTTCCAGCTCCGGCACCACCACTTTATAAAAGACGGTACCGATCACCACGGCTTTCAGGATATTGGTCAGCATTTCTACCAGCTTGCGCATCGAAAACATCTGCTTGAACTGGTTGATCGGGTTCAGGCGGTTGAGATCGAGGTTCAGCGCTTCGGGGGCAAACAGCGGACCATACTGGAGCCAGCCGCCGACCACGCGCAGCAGCACGGCAATGGCGGCGGCTAACAGGCAGAGCGTGCCCGCCAGCACGGCGGCATCGTGGAACACCTCTTTCGCCACCTGCGCAAACGGGGCATCCAGCCGTTGCAGCGGCAGTTGCACCAGCGTTTGTAGTTTCCCCATCGTGCTGTCTGCCAACGCCAGTACGCACTCCAGCAGGCCGACGCAGATCAGCAGTTTGGGCACATCCTGACTTTGCCCGACTTCTCCTTTACGGCGCGCGTCTTCGAGCTTTTTCTCTGTGGGTTCTTCTGTTTTCTCGCTCATCGCTTCTGCCTTATTCGCTGTTCGATGCCGCAAAAAGCAGCGGGAGCAGGTGCTTGAGATCCGGTAGCCCCTGAAGTTTATGGTCACCTAAATATTGCAGCACGGGCAGATAGATGATGAAAAATGCCATTCCCACCAGACACTTGGCCGGAATAGATAGGACGAATACCTGAAGCTGCGGGCTATACAGGCTGAGTAGTGCAATGCTGAATTCCAACAGCAGCAGTAGCGCAACCAGCGGCCCCGCGTACACCACCAGATGAGTGAAGGTGTCTGCCAGCAGGCTGAGATACACCTCAAAGCCTTGTTCGCCCGGCGCGGGCAGCCACGACAGCACCGGCCAGATTTGGTAGCTGTCCCAAATTAGCTGCGTCAGCCCTTTCAGGCCGATACCGATAATCAACAACAGAATCAGCGTCTGTTTCAGCAGATGGCCGAGCGGCGTGGCGTCCGAACCCAGCGCGGGGTTGAGCTGGCCGCCCATGAGCGCACCGCGCTGGTTATCAAATAGGGCTCCGACGGATTCAAACAGCCAGAACGGCATCGCCAAAATCAACGCGATGAGTAACCCGACAATAACCTCTTTCAGCAACAGGCCGGGAAGCATCGGCCAGGACAGTGGCGTCAGCAGAAGCTGTTGCTGCACGATGGGGGCGGGCAGCAGCGTCAGGGAAATCACCACGGCGTTGCGCGTCATGCCTTTCAACACGTTGAGTGAAAAAACCGGCACCAAAATAAAGCAAGGATACAGTCGGGCGATGCCGAGCGTAATGGCAATGATAAAGTCGTAAACGTGCTGAATGGTGGCGATCATGCGGATTTATACCCCGGTGTGCGCAATCATGTTGAATGCGGTGATAGCCAACTGCATCAGCTCTACGCCAATCCAGCGTCCGCAGAGCGCCAGCGCCAGCCCGACGGAAATCAGTTTGACGGCAAAAGGCAGCGTCTGATCCTGCAACTGCATCACCGCCTGGAGCAGTGAAATCAGCACGCCGACAATCACCGCAACCAGCAGCGGCGGCGCAGAGAGCAGCACGACCATCACCATGGCCTGACGGAAAAGCGTGATTATTTCCATCGTGGCCTCACAGGTAGCTGTAGAACAGGCCGTCCAGCAGCCGCGTCCAGCCGTTGACCAGCACGAACAGCAGCAGCTTTAACGGCAGCGAGAGCGTCATCGGTGCGACCATCTGCATCCCCAGCGCCAGCAGCACGTTGGAGACGATGAGATCGATGACGATAAACGGGATATAGATCAGGAAGCCGATTTTGAATCCGGCCTGTAGCTCCGACAGCACAAAAGCCGGAATCACCAACAGCAGGTTTTGCGTGTTCACTTTTTCGGATAGCGATGCAGGCCACATTTGCAGGCTGTTCTCATGCAGGTGGGTGAGGATATCGGGGTCAACGTTGCGCGACATAAAGGTTTGCAGCGGTTCCAGCCCGTAGGTCACGCTGGCCTGAAGCGACGTGATATCGGTCATATCCAGCGGCTTTTCCTGCACGCGTTTGCTGATGTCCTGAAACACCGGTGCCATCACAAACAGCGTTGCCGCGAGCGCGATGCCGTACAGCGCCATATTTGGCGGCACCTGTTGTACCCCGATGGCGTTGCGGGTGATCAGTAGCACAATCGCAATCTTCAGAAAGCAGGTGCAGACAATCATCATCAGCGGAATCAGGGAGAGTGCGCCCAGAAAGAGCGCAAACATCAACGGATCGAATGCGCCGGAGGTCATGGTGCCAGCTCCGGTTCGGCGGCGTGTTCTTCATCCGCTATCGGCAGTATTGGCGTCGGTGAGGAAAAACGCTGGGTAATCTGTAGCCCCAGTCGGCCTTCCACATCGACCAGATCGCCGCTTGCCAGTGCGATATCGCTGTGATACAGCCAGGCTTGTCCCGGCACTACGTCGCGCAGCGTCAGCACGCTCCCGCTGGCAAGGTGCTGCAATTCCGTTAGCGTCATCGTCAGGCTGCCGCAGCGAAGGTGTAAGGTGACCGGCAGCGGTGGTAAATTCTCGGTGACATTGTCACTTATTGGTGTGAGTTCAAGGACTGAGGCCTCTGAGTGGGGATCGGCGAGCATCGTGTCGGTAGCGGACGAGGGCATTAAGACAGTCTCCATGTCGGTAACGGTAACGGTAAAGGTGTAGGGGGCAAGTTCCGTGAGCTGTAGCGTGCCGCGCAGGCGCAGCGTACCGGCTGACAGCGTTCCCTCGCCAGAGGGGGTAAACCACGGACGATTGGGCAGAATAAGATCGCCCGTACGCAAACGGCATAACGCGGACAGCGGCAGCACGGCATCAGCCAGCGTGAGCGGAATAGCGATAGTCATTTCTGCGGGCAGCGCACGACGCTGGCGGTGCCAGTCTGCGCGGGAAAAGAGCACCAGCCAGACGGCGTCAGTGGCCTGCATCCGACTGCGCACGGTTATGCCGTTCCAGCTCACGCTGAGCCAGGCGCAGAGTGGCGCACCCTCGCCATGTTGCTTTGCTGAATCCTGTTCTTTCTGAGAACGGTCCAGCGGGTAAATTTCCCCGACCAGTGCCCGCAGGACGGGGTTAAGCGACTGGTTGTAGAGCGTCCAGTACCACTCCTGTGTCGCATCATCGTATTCAGAAAGCGGCAGCAGCGGGCAGTCCGACAGCAGGCTGAGTACGGGAAACGGATCGGTCAGTGAGATATCACCGATGTCGCTACGCCAACTGCTGGCCTGCGCGGTGGACGATTCCTCTGCCAACTCGCATTCGTTCGCCAACTGGAGGTGCAGGCGGCCAGCCAGTCCGTCGCGGATAAACGGCAGCACGAGCCCAGTGGCCAGCGTCGATCGGATGCGGGCGTGCTGCACGCGCAGGGTCGGTAGCGTCAGTGACCTGATGTACGGTGAATGGACGTCGGGTGAATTCGGGCTCATCGCTCATACTCTCTGGCGTCAAAACGCAGGTTTATCGGGCAGTCCAACGCACTGGAGAGCGAATGACGGCAGGCTTCGCGCCGATCTTTTAACTGGTGGTAACTTTCCCGACTGAAACGCAGGGAAATATCCCAGCCGCGTGGTACCAGCGCGGCTAACCGCGCATCGATATCGCCCAACTGCGGCAGTTGCAGGCTGAAGGCAAACGGCGGGGCGCAGATATTGTCCATCGCTTCAATCAGCTCACATTGCAGCGGCTGCCACTGTGACGGTGTCACATATTGTGGGCTGTCCGGTGCCTCACTCTGCAACGGTAGCGGGGCATTGACGGCGCCGCCCGGTGCTAAGGCGACAGACGCGTCCTGATAGAACGCGTCTTCAAAGCCGTCCGAAAACGTGAAGGCTTCCCAGAAATCCCTATGTTGTGGATCGGGTTGCGAATGGTCTGTGCGCGAGGACTTGCCGTGCAGCACGGCCTGCGCGTTCTGCGTCGCCTTGGATTCGGATGACGCAATCTGTCGGTTATTCATACGTGCTCCTGAGGTAACGTAAGCAGATATTCCAGTTTCTCCACCGCCTTCTGACATTGGCGGGTGGCATCTCGGGCGTGATCAACCTGACGTTGCTGATCGCGGTGCTGCTGCTGTGTGGCCTGTACCTGCTGCGTTTCTGTCGCGATTTCGCCGAGTAAACGCTGTTCGGCAGCAAGGTTTTTTTTCAGATTTTCCAGCGTTTGGCATTGCCCCTGAGTGTCCCGGGCAAACTGGTCGCGCTGTGTCTGACTGGTCTGTCGCAGCGCCTCGACCTGCTGCTGATGACGCCGCTGCTGTTCCGCAATGCGGTTCAACTGCTGTTCTTCCTGCCGCTGTTGGCGCTCGCTGCGGCTTAAGCGCTGACGGCGTATCGGCATCAGCAGGTTCAACACGGTCTGTAATTCGGCATCGCGCTCGGTGTTATGGGACATAGCGGCTGACTCCGGCGAGCTGTTGTTGAATCACGCCATACGGCATCGGTTCGCGCATTGACTGACGCAGAAACTGCGTGATTTCTGCCTGGGCGTTGACCGCAGAATCGGTCAGCACGTCATGGCCGGGCTGGTACTCGCCCAGGCGAATCAGCATTTCAACCTGTTTGTACGCCGCCATCAGACGCCGTACGCCGCCCGCGTTGCGGGTGTGATCGGTATCCACGACGTTACTCATGGTGCGGCTCAGGCTGGCCAGCACGTCGATAGCCGGATAGTGCCCCTGTTCCGCCAGCCGTCGGGCGAGCACGATGTGCCCGTCAATCAGCGAACGCACTTCGTCGGCAACCGGATCGTTCATGGAATCCTGCTCGATCAGCACGGAATAGAGCGCGGTAATGGCACCGTCTTCCGTTTGCCCGGCGCGTTCGACCAGACGCGGCAGCAGCGTATAGACCGACGGCGGCAGCCCGCCGCGGCCCTGTGGTTCCCCGAGTGCCAGACCGATTTCGCGCTGGGCGCGAGCGAAACGCGTCAGGGAGTCAATAATCAGCAGCACCTGACGGCCTTCGGCACGGTAAGCCTCGGCGATGGCGGTGGCGGTGAACGCCGCACGGGCACGTTCCATGCTGCTGCGGTCGGAGGTGGAACACACCAGCACGGTGCGGCTGCGCAGTTCATCATCCAGTTCGTGATCGAGAAACTCGCGCAGCTCGCGACCGCGTTCGCCAATCAGTCCGAAAACGATGGCGTCGCACGGCGTATTACGTGCCAGTTCGGCCAGCAGCGTGGTTTTACCGCAGCCTGCACCGGCGAAGATGCCGACGCGTTGCCCCTGACCGAGGGTCAGCAGGCCATCGACGGCGCGTAATCCGGTGGGGAGCGGCTGGCTGATGCGGGGTCGAGAGGTCGGTGGTGGGGCATCGCCCAGCACGGGCTGCGTGCGGCCTGTGGTATGACCGGGTTCGACAAACGCGCTCTCGCCGCCGTCCTCCAGCGCCCGGCCAAACCCGTCCAGTACGCTGCCTAGCAAACGTTCCGACACCTGAATGCAGTGCGGCTGATACAGCGGCGTTACGGCGGCTCCCTGTGCGATGCCATCCAGCGCCCCGAGTGCGGAGAGAAAGGTGTTGTCTGGGCTAAATCCCACGACTTCGGCCATCATCTGGCTATCGTCCTGACGAGCCACCCAGCACAGATCGCCAATACGCGCCTGCGGCAGGCTGCACTCCAGCAAGATGCCGCTGACGGCCATGACGCGGCCTTTTTTCTCAACGGGCGCATAGGCTGCCAGATGCTGGCGCTGCTGCGTGACCCACTGGTCGAGCAGCGGAAAAGAAGAAGGTTGTGTCTGCATTACCAGTTCACCGTTATCTGTTGTCTGCCGCTGAATTCAATCTGGTGCTCGTCAATTCTCACCAGACGCAGGTTGTCAATCTCATCGCCGATGAAAAAGCGCTGACCGTCCGCCGTGACGACGTTGGCACGCGACCCGCTGGTTACCTGAACGATCTGAAACGGCAGTTGCTCCGTTTTCAGCTGTGTGCGGTTATCCACGGACAGCGCGGTTCTATAACGTTGGTGGAGTTGGGCGAGCATCCGTTCCAGCTTTTTTTGATCGTCCGGCGTTAATTGTCCGGTGAGCGTGACGCGATCCTGATACGCCGCCACTTTCACGGCCGTGCTCAGTTCCCGTTCCTGCAACATGATACGCAGCGTGCTCTCCAGCTGTGGCAGCGTGCTGAGCGGTTTGCGGGTATCCTGCGGCGGTGGGGCGGCAGGCATCGCGACGCTCTCCTGTAGCTGCCAACTGCCCACTATCACCAGCAGCAACGCGCCAAGCAGCAGATAGCTGGCTTTGGCCCACAGCGGGAGGCGCGGTGCGGGGGCAGGGGCAGGAATCGGCGTAGTGGTATGGCGCGGCGGTTCCTCGACAGGCATCTCCGCAGGGGGAACGTCCTCTTCCGCAGTTGGAGGCGTTTCGCTGTCGTCAGGCCAGGGGGTATCGGCGGCCACAACGCAGAGCCAAATCTGCCCCAGCGCAAACGGTGTGCCGGGCGGCAGGGCGTCAATTTGCTCGACGGTATGGCCTTCCGTATTGCACAACGCGCCATCCTGTGCGCTGAGCGCCCAGCCGTCAGCGGTCTTCTCCAACTGGCCGTGATAAGGCGCAATACCGGGATCGTAAAGCACGAGATCGGCATCATCGGCTGCACCGATACGCCAGGCGTTCCCGCAGAGCGGCAGCGCCGCACCGCGATGTAAACCAGTCAGCACGCGTAATTCAAACATGGTGTGTTCCTATGCGCTAAAGGGGTCGGGGGAGTCGTAAAGATCGAGACGTCCAATGACGTTGATCGACAGGGTGGATTCCAGCTCGGTGAAGGACAGCACCGGAACGTGGTGAAATTCGTCCTGCAACAGCGTGCGCAGCGGGCTGCGTAAATCCTGTGCTACCAGCACCAGACTGCGCTGCGACGAGAGCGGCGGAAACGCCTGCCGCAGCTGACCGAGCAGCGTGGAGGCGTAGTCCTGCGTCAGGGCGAAGAAGGTTTCGTTCTGCGTCTGGCGCAGTGCATCGCGCAGCAGTTCTTCGCTTTCTGGCGTCAGTAGCCAGACGGCAAGGTTGTTTTCGTCGCTGTACTGGTGGCAAATTTGCGATTTAAGTGCCAGACGCACGTAGTCGGTCAGCGCCAGCGTGTCCCGTTCGTGCTGACCGACTTCAATCAGCGCTTCGGCGATGGGGCGCACCGATCGCAGCGGCACGCGTTCGGAAGCCAGCCGTTGTAGCACGCTGGCGAAACGCGAAAGCGGCATGATGCGCTGAAGCTCCTGCGCCAATTCCGGCTGCTCGCTTTCCAGCCAGGCCAGAATGGATTTGGTTTCCTGCAAGCCAATGAATTGTGAGCCGGTGCGGTGGATGGCCTGTTCCATGCGCGCCAGAATTAGCTCATCCGCGCTCCAGCGCGGCACGTCGTCCGGCTGTTGCGCGACCTGTGCGAGCGGCAACCAGAGCCACTGGCTTTCATCCCGCAGCGTCGGTCCGGGCGTGGCGAGGTTGGTATCCGTCGGTTCGACGGCACCGCTGGCAACGGCCAGACGATCGGTGACAAACGTGGCTTTCACGTAGGGGATTTCGTAGACGCAAAACTGAAATTCATCTTCCGCTAGCCGATCGCTGAATTCGATATCAAAAGATGGCAGCGTAAAGCCGAAGCGGTAGACCAGTTTGTTACGCAGGCGGCGAATATTCTGCACCAGCGCCGTTGCCGTTGGCTGCTCTTGCCAGACCGGATGAAACAGCAGCAAATAGGCGCGTGTGGGATTGAAGCGCCGCAGATCCTGATAGCCGTTCTGTTCAGCGGGTATATTGTCCGCTTCCAACTGGCTGGCATCTAACTGACCCTGCTGCTTGATGCGCCAGAGCTGGAACAGACCGCTGCCGAGCGATGCCAGACTGATGGTGACAAACACCAGCGTCGGCATCCCCGGCAGCAGCGCAAAGCCAAACATGCCAATGGAGGAGATAATCCACGCTTTGGGCTGGCTGGTGAGCTGTTCGGCAATTTCGCGGCCAATATTGGCATCCACTTTTTGCCCGTCGGCTGAGACGCGGGTGATGATCATCCCGGCGGTCAGCGAGATCAGCAGGGCGGGAATCTGGGCGATCAGCCCGTCGCCGATGGTCAATACCGAGTAGACGTGCATCGCATCGGATGCGGCCATGTTGTGCTGCAGCACACCGATGGCGAAGCCGCCGATCATGTTGATGAACACAATCACCAGCGACGCAATGGCGTCGCCTTTAACGAACTTCATCGCGCCGTCCATCGCCCCGAACAGCTGACTTTCTTTCGCCAGATTTTCCCGCCGTTGCCGTGCCTGATGAGCTTCGATTAATCCGGCACGGAGATCGCTGTCGATGGACATCTGTTTACCGGGCATCGCATCGAGCGTGAAGCGCGCCGCCACCTCGGCCACGCGCTCGGAACCTTTGGTGATCACCAGAAAGTTCACCACCGTCAAAATCAGGAAAATAACCAGACCGACCGCCAGATTCCCGCCCACCACGTAGTTACCGAAGGCCTCAACGATATGGCCGCCGTCCTGCTGGAGCAGAATCTGACGCGTGGTGGAAATGGAGATCGCCAGCCGAAACATAGTGGTCAGCAGCAGCACCGCCGGAAACGTCGAAAAGGCCAGCGGTTTGGGCAGGTACATTGCCAGCACAATCAGCAGGGAAGAGACGCAGATATTGAGCGCGATCAGCACATCGATCAGCCCGGTGGGCAGTGGAATGATCATCATGAAGACGATAGACATCACGATGACGGCACCAACGACCTCCGAGCGCTGCATCGCGCTCAGCGCAATGCGGTTCAGCCAGATAATCAACAGATTCATGGCTGCCCCTTATCCGAATCGCGTGCATCCTGTTTTTGCCGCGATGCCGTATCACGCTGCGTCAGGTCATCATGCTGAGTGTTTTTGGCCTGCTGTTTCTCATATTGGGCGATATCGCCAATCATCCCACGTATCAGCTGGAGCGCCGTTTGGCGGTTTTTACTGTCGCGCCACAGCGGATGCGGCAGGTCGCTGACGAGCGGCAGCAGGGCGCTGAAAAACATGGCCTGATGCTGTACCTGCGTACCGGCAACTTCCCGTCCGAGATTATGCAGGTCGCGGGCATAAGCACCGTTGGCGCTCAGCCCAATCAGGCGGCGGGTTAGCTCCACGGCACCGAGCGTAAAGGCGGGCACTTTATTTGCTAACCGAGTAAGCAGCGTCTGGCTGGATGACAGCGTATGGCTCAGGTGGCGAGAATCATTGAGGTTGCTCAGCATCTTGCTGAGAACGGCTTTCGAAATCGACGGCGTCAGCGAGGCGATATCCGCCGCCAGTGCCCGCTGTAACGTGCGTAGCCCAATGGAAAACGTCGCGGCGTCAAAGCGTTCCAGCAGGGAGTCTAGTAGCGCACTGGCCGACTGCTGATGCACGATTTTCTGGTAGTACAGATCGCGCATCGCCTGTTTTTGTTCCGGCTGGGTGCTGAACAGCGCAATGGCCGTTGCCGTATTCAGACCGGCTCGGACTTCCGGCCCTTTCTCCTGATGCAGCTGCTGTAACGCACTTTCCGCCGCCGCGGTCAGCTCAGGCTGTTGGGGAGATTGCTGCTGGATGTGGCGCAGCAGGATATCGCCGCGCGCCGGATCGTTGCCTGCGGCTTCCAGCACCGCCTCAAGAGACGGTGAGCCTTGCTGCATCAGCAGGTCGCGCATCCGGCTCAGTTGCTGATCGAGCGTACTTTGCGACGGGTTTTCCAGCATCCTGAACAGTTCAGTCAGTTTCTCAATCCGTTCGACATTGGCGGCGGCGCGCGCGTCCGGCTGCTGGGCGATGTGGCGTCGGTTCAGCGATTTGCTTCTTCGTTCGGCCTGCTCGCCAAACGCCATCGCCACTTCCTCCATCGAGGTGGATAGCGGCGAACCGGGAGGCGCGTGGTGAGAACTTGTCTGCTGGACCGCAGCCTGCGGCACGGGATCGTCATCCACCACGACAGGGCGCGGCAGGGCGCTACTGGAGGGAAGAACTGTCGGTATTTTGATCATGATGTCATCCTGAATAAATCGGCTACGTGTCGTGGTGTGAACGTGCAGCGGTATGAATGTATTGCTATGTGGACACAGAAAAGGATGGGTTCCCCGACGTGAAGTCATCGGAGCAGGCCGAATTTGATGGCGGATTGGATTAAATGCCGTTACTTATTGCAATTACGGATTGCAATAACTTGCAATTTCGTACTGTGGGCGCTGGCAAAAAATGGCACGATAATAGATAAGATGAAAAATAACTGATTAAAAATCAGTGTGATAAAAATATTTTCGGGCTGGCACAAGGCTTGCTCTTCCGTTTTTGCCAATGAGGCACAACAACGGAGAGTCAGCAAATGGAAATGTCTACCCTGAAACACATCGAACAGACCCCTTCGCTTTACCCAGCGTTATCTGTCGATTGGGAACAGGTGTTTCGTCAACACGGAAAGAAATTGCATAACTTTATCCGCAAGCGCGTCAGCAACCGTGACGACGTGGAGGATTTACAGCAAATGACCTATCTGGAAGTGCTCAAACATCAGGATAAATTTGCGGGAGCATCGCGGCCGGAGACGTGGGTATTCGGTATTGCCCTCAACCTGGTTCGCAATTATTTCAAGCAGGCACGCCAGCGCGCTCAGGAAATGGGCGATGAGATGCTGGAACATATCGCGATAGAACTCGATCTCGGTGCTATCACCGAAAGTCAGCGGTCCTTGAAACGCGCGATGGATGCCATCGTCTCACTGCCTGAAGATACCCGTCAGATGCTGATGCAATTGCTGGATACCGATGCCAGCTATCAGGATCTTGCGTTGCAGTTGGAGATCCCGATCGGTACGGTGCGGTCGCGGCTGTCTCGTGCCCGAAGTGTGATTCGTCAGGCTGTTGAATCCTGACGGTATTTCACGGGACGAAAGGACGCGCCTGCACCCGCCGTTTTTCACTGACTGAGGTGGTGACCGCTTTATTTAATGATGGCGGTTGCCGTTCAGTTCGTGGTCGCACGCCGTGATATCAGGTCGCATTGATGCCGTTGCAGGGTTCCCTGTCCATCTTCTGGAATGTTGAGACGCCGTATTGCGCTACCTGCACGGCGGGTGGCTGCACAACAGTCTTAATTCAAATAAGGAGATGGCAATGATGTTCACCCAACCTTTTCGTCCCGATGAGAAAACCAAAGCCCCCGAGCTTGAACTGGTGGATTTTGCATTTGGCCGCATCAAGGACGCGATTTATATCGTCAACGAAGATCAGCGTTTTTGTTACGTCAATGAAGCTGCCAGCCAGACGCTGGGCTACAGCATTACGGAATTCATGCATTTGAGCGTTGCCGATATCGATCCCGAATGGGTCGCTGAGCATAGCTCGCCCGACTGGTTTCATGAATACGCATTGGGCGTCGGCACCACGTTTGAAACTAAGCACCTCACCCGCCATGGCATGACGATTCCGGTCGAGGTCAATCTCACGCATTTCCAACACAGAGGACGTAGCTACAACATGTGTGTCGTCAGAGATATCAGGGAACGTAAACATATCGAGCAGTTGGCTTACGCGCGAGAACAGGAATTTCGCGCGCTGGTTGAGAACACGCCGGATTTGATTATCCGCTTCGATGCCAACCTGAACTGCCTGTACGCCAACCCCGCCAGTCTGAAACATCTGGATTTCACCATAGAGCAACTTCGGGGCCGTATGATTACGGAACTGATGCCCGGCGTGGGCTGTGCGATCCGCATGGAACAGCTGGTGCGGCTGGTTGTCGATACCCGCAGCAGTGCAGAGGGTGAAGTCATGGAAGAGCTGGGGAGAGGTGAGCAGCGTCATCACCATATTCACCATATTCGCTGCGTGCCTGAGTTCGATCAGCACGGCGCGCTGGTGTCTATTCTGACCGTCGGACGGGATATTACGGCGATTCGCTATGCGGAGAAGAAACTGGCCGATTCGCACATGCAACTGCGTTTATTGGCGCGCCAGCGTGAGATTTCACGCGAAGAAGAGCGTAAGCATATCGCTCAGGAAATTCACGATGAGCTGGGGCAGCACCTGACCACGATCCGCATGAGCCTGTCGCTCATGCGCATGTGTTTTGCCAAGGAAAACCCAGAGATGCAGGCGCATTTGCAAAAGCTGATGCAACTGACTGACCAAACGATCCAGGTGGTGCGTAACGTGTCGACCCGGCTCAGGCCGAATGTGTTGAATATGGGGCTGACGCCCGCGCTGGAGTGGCTGTGTGACGAGTTTAACCGGCACTACAGTGCAACCTGTCTGCTGCGAACGTCGGGAGAACCGCTGGCGCTCAATGACGAGAGCACCACGGCGGCCTTCCGCGTCGTGCAGGAGTCGTTGACTAACGTGGCGCGCTACGCCGCTGCCACGCAGGTCATCATTACGCTGGATAACCAGCAGGACTGCGTGGTGCTGTGCACGAAGGACAACGGTAAAGGTTTTGATTCCCGCGCTAAAAATAAAAACGCTTTCGGACTCATGAGCATGAAAGAACGCGGACGGATGCTGGGAGGCGAAGTGGTTATTGACAGCGCGCCCGGCAAAGGCACGTTGGTGCAGCTAACGTTTCCTAAAAATGGCCATACCCGCTAACCGCGGGATAAGAATAACAAAAGGAAGAAATGAGCGATGAGCAAACCAATACGTTTAATGATCGCCGACGATCACGTCATCATGCGTGAAGGTCTCAAGCAGATCTTTGCGCTGGATGACTCGCTGAGCGTCGTCGCCGAAGCGGGAAATGGCGCACAGGTACTGGCGCAGTTGCGCAGCGTTACCCCTGATTTGCTGCTGCTGGATATGTCGATGCCCGGTATCAGCGGTGAAGCGCTGATTTCACGCGTAGTGGCGCAATATCCGCGTCTGCCGATTCTGGTGCTCAGCATGTACAGTGAAGCGCAAATTGCGCAGCATGCGCTGAAGAGTGGCGCCAGAGGTTACATCACCAAAGATAAAGACCCAGAAGCGCTGCTGTCGGCGATCCGACGCGTGGCGCAGGGCGCTCGCTATATCGATCATACGATTGCCGAGCAACTGGTGTTTTCCAGTTACACGGAAGGTGACAGAGCCGCGCACGATGTGCTGACGGCCAGAGAGCACCAAATCATGATTATGTTTGCGCAGGGGATGGGCATCAACGCCATCGCCAATGAGCTGGCCATCAGCAACAAAACGGTCAGCACTCATAAAGCGCGTCTGATGGAGAAAATGCAGTTCAGCACCAATGTGGAAATTGTGAAGTATGTCGTGAGTAAGAAGCTCATTCCCTAGTTGCGGAATAGTAGCGGAAATCCGCTGTGCGAGAAATAACAGATAAAAGGGATTCAACAGTCGGTGAATCCCTTTGCTGAGGTTTACGCTTTCCTGACGATATCTTTTCGTTTTCCTGCTAATTATTCAGGGAGGTAACAGACTGTTTTTACTTATATTGGCCATTTTTTGTAGGCATTTCCCTACAAATTCCTCTGGAATTCCTACCTGATGTTCAGCTATGCCTGATGGTTTCATTATTCAATGGCGGTAATGCTTATCATCGTTCTACCGGAGATGTATAGGTCGACGTTATGCGGAGAAACGCGGCAGATGCACGGTAGGGCACCACGTTATGGAAGGCAGTCAGTTAGCCCGTTTGGGCTTAAGGAGTAGTTAATGAATCATTATTACCGTCAGGATAGACAGCACGATTCGTTATTAGCGCATTCGTTATCGGAACATTCGTCATTAGAAAAGCCATCATTAGAAAAAGCTCGCTCGTCAGTAGACTATTTCCCGCCATCGTCGGGACATTCCACACACACAGCTGATGATATTCATTCATCGCTCGCCCCCATCATCAATGTTATTGCGCCTCTCAATGTCGACATCGTGCTGGAAGGTGAAACCGGTACGGGGAAAGACACGCTGGCGAACCGCATTCATCAACTTTCTCGATGCAGCGGCCCGCTGGTGGCGGTGAACTGCGCTGCCGTGCCGGAAAATTTGGCCGAAAGTGAACTGTTTGGCGTGGTTTCGGGTGCCTATACTGGCGCGAACCGCTCCCGCGCCGGCTATCTGGAAAGTGCAGATAAAGGCATTCTGTTTCTGGATGAGATCGACAGTATGCCCATGACGCTGCAGGCCAAGATGCTGCGCGTGCTGGAAAGCCGTGGCGTAAAGCGGCTGGGAAGCACCCAGTTCACGCCCGTGGATATGCGTGTGATTGTGGCGACGCAAACGCCGCTGCTGCAACTGGTGGAAAAAGGGCTGTTTCGCCGCGATCTCTATTTCCGTCTGGATACCGTAAAGATTCAACTGCCAACGCTGCGTTCCCGTAGCGATCTCATTCTGCCGCTGTTTCAGCGTTTTAGTCAGGAAGCCGCTGTGCGCCTGAAAATGACGCTGCCACCGATGACGGCGGAAATTCACGAACAGCTGTTGACTCACAGCTGGCCGGGTAATATCCGCGAGCTGAAAGCCGCGGCGGATCGCTGGGCGCTGGGACTGTCGCCTTTGGCTGAAATTCAGCCGCTGCTGCATCCGCGTCCTTTGCAGTTGAAAGACCGCTTGAAGCGGATTGAAAAATTTCTGATTCAGGATGCGCTGCGCCGCCACGACCACTGCATTGACGATGTGATTGTGGAGCTGGGGATCCCCAAGCGGACGCTTTATCACCGCCTGAAAGTGCTGAACGTGACGGCGCGAGAAATGTGCGCAGGGGGCGGAGAAGCCTGTCAGGCATGAGGGCAGACTCTCTGCCGTTTACCGATCGGGATACGGTAGCCAATGACGGCAGGCCTACTGGCAACAGTCGGCCTGCTTTCAGGTTATGCCGATTCTATTTACATCGTTTCTATCGGCATTTTTTCTATCGGCGGGCATGGATAGTGATGGATATCCGGTAGATCGTGCAATGCCACGGCCTTACTGAAATACCATCCTTGCATAATCGCCGACGGGCACTGTTGCAAGATATAGGCGGCTTGCTCGCGTGTTTCTACCCCTTCGATGATCACCGGGACGTCGAGTTTTTTGATGAGGGTAAATAACAGGTCGGCCATGGCGGCATTAACCGTGCCTGTGCCGATGGCGTCGACAAAAATCTTGTCGATCTTGATCATATCGAACGGTAAATGGCTCAGATAGTCGAGGTTGGAATAGCCCGTGCCGAAATCATCAAGCGCGACCTTATAACCCGCGCGTCGTAAGGTCTCAAGGCCATCTGCCAGCGTCTTATGGGATGTACTCGACCGCTCGGTGAGTTCCAGCATGATACGCGTTCTGTCTATCCCCAGTTCGTCACACATTTGCTGCAGGAAGTGATGATAATCCGGCGAAACAATGTCGGAGACGGACAGGTTAATACTCAGAAGAAAGGGCGTGTCCTGCGTGAGGTACGGTTGCATGTCATGCAGTGCCTGACGCGTAATGATGCGGGTTAGCTCATCTGAATAGCCCATTTCTTCCGCAATATTGATGAAATATTCCGGCGACACGCTGTCGCCGCGTTCGTTTTTCCAACGCGCTAGCGCTTCTACGCCAATAATGGCGCGCTGGGGCAGACTGATTAACGGCTGATAATGTACCTGAAGGCGCTGATTTTTGATCGCGCGTTTTAACTGTGATGGCAAAGCATGGTGCCGATCGTCATAGAGTTGATAGGACAGGGTAAAACTGGCACCGATGAGCGCCCCGACAAAAAACAGGGAAGCGATGATATACCACGGGCGTGACAGGAGACCGGCGGCGTCCAACTGTGCCAGCACGCAGATATCACGGTTGGGCGAGCAGAAAAACGTCTGACGTTTTCCCATGGTCAGCCACGCATTATGTTCTTGTCGCGTCTCCCTGAACGCCGGCAGGTCGACGTTGCCAAAGGTCTGATAGATATGTTCCAGATTACGCGTGATCAGCATCGCACTGTGCTCGGCTGGTGGCTGAACGAAACGGCGAAATGCGGCGGCAGCGGTGATGGTAACCACCCCGTTGAGGCTTGCCATATCGGCGGTAATCCGTGGATCGATCACGTCTTTCATTGCGGCCCACAGTTGCACGCCATCGGGCGTCGTTCGATTTGGCGGCAGCAGATAAATCGGTGGGTTAAGGATGCCCCAGCCCGCGGAACAGACGAGATAGTTGTCCTTGATACGCCCGATATCGCGCAGATAGACGGAATAAAAGGAAATCAGGCGTAGTTCTTTCAGATCGGCGCTGGAGCAAGGTGCGTTATTCAATGTCAGTACCCGATTCATGGTTTCTCTGCCTTCATTTGCGACGGCGAGACCCTGATCGAGCACTTCCTGACTATAGTGCTGCAACTGCGTTTGTTCTAATCTGGCTAAAATTCCCTGACCAATAAACAGCGCCAGCAATGCGCTGGCAAACGAAATCAAAATAAGTCTGAACCATAATCCGGTGTTGGTAGTTAAGGTGAGCATAGCGACCATCTGGCAGCGTGATGGGAATAGTACGGCATGGGTTCAGAGATCGCATCCTTGCCAGTTGCACAGCATAAAAACGTTTCTGCAAATCAGAAACAACGTACGGCCTTGCGGTAAGGTAATAACGCTTTTTATTATTTTAAAAGAAAATCTATGATAGCTAACGGCCGGAAACACAGCGAAAACTAGGCTAGTTCTTCCTCTTGAATTGCCATTGCTGAAAGAATTTCTTTTTCGTTGGAACTCACTGACCCGCTCTCCCACTTAATGAATGAACAAGATGACTGTATGTACAGCATGACAGTTCACTACCGTAAACTTTCATTATATTTGGAGATATATCATGAGCTTTGGACTTTCCCAGATTGCATCTCAGGCGGCTTCTCAGACTCTGGACACCGCGATGGCTGGCTCTCTGACACGTGCAGCAGGCGCTCAGGCACAGAAAATGGCGATAGATACGGAAAACTCCATTCTGGATGGTCAGATGGATTCCGCGTCCAAATCACTGAACTCCGGGCAGAAAGCGGCGAAAGCTATCCAGTTCTGATCGTGATGAAACGAGCCGGAGCCTTGCTCCGGCTTTATTTTTTACCCCGTCCGCGATGGAATCCACACCATGAAAATCAACCACGCTACCACGCTGCCCCAGCCGGGGGATGCTCCGCTGGCGGACAACGGCACGTTTTTTTCGTATTCTGCGACCAATCAGGATGTGTCCTGGTTTAGCGCAGCAATGTCGTCGGCACCGATGACGGCAGAAAGCGGCAACAGTCAGTGGCTGGGTGCACTGGCGGAAAAATCTCAGGGACTGAACGGCGTTTTTAAATCCGCCGAACGCGATGTGAGCCAGTCGATGCGATCCAATAATCCAAAAGATGTACTGGATGCGACCCGAACGCTGTCGTCGTTCTATCTGGAAAGTTTGCTGAGCGCCAAACTGGTGGCGAAAAGTGTGCAAAGTCTGGAAAAACTCACCAACTTACAGTAGCGGCCTATGAAAATCGATAAGCGAGTGTTTCTTCTGCTGATCGGGCTATTGACTGGCTGCGGCGAGCCGATTGAGCTGAATCGCGGGCTGTCGGAGAACGATGCCAACGAAGCGATTTCGATGCTCGGCCGCTATCAGATCGGCGCGGAGAAACGGGTAGACAAAACCGGCGTCACGCTGGCGATCGATGCAAAAAACATGGAACGTGCCGTCAATATTCTGAATGCGGCGGGTTTACCGAAGCAATCGCGTACCAATCTGGGCGAGGTCTTTCAGAAAAGCGGCGTGATCTCAACGCCGCTGGAGGAGCGTGCCCGATATATCTACGCGCTGTCGCAGGAAGTGGAGGCGACGCTGGCGCAGATCGACGGCGTGCTGGTGGCGCGGGTGCATGTGGTGCTGCCCGAGCGTATCGCCCCCGGCGAGCCGGTTCAGCCAGCCTCGGCGGCGGTGTTTATCAAATACCGTGCCGAGCTGGAGCCCGATGGGATGGAGCAGCGCATCCGCCGTATGGTCGCCAGCAGCATCCCCGGCCTGTCTGGCAAGGATGATAAAGAACTGGCGATCGTCTTTGTTCCGGCGGAACCTTATCAGGACACGATCCCCGTGGTCACGCTGGGACCGTTTACGCTTACGCCGGATGAAATGCGGCGCTGGCAGTGGGGCGCAGGGCTATTTGGCCTAATGCTGGCTGGGCTATTAGGCTGGCGCATTGGCACCCCTTACCTGCGACAATGGCAGCAGAAAAAAGCGGGGGAGTCGTCGTCACCATGATCACACAAGCGCAACGCCAACGGCATGAGTCGGGTGACATCACCCCGCTTGCCTGGCTGATCTGGTGGGCAGAGGATTGCCTGTTACAAGCCGATTCCAGTTGGTGGAATGGGAAGGTGAGGCTGCCGGATTCACCGCTGCGTCGCGATTGGCTGCATGTGAACGCCGTGCAGCTTCATCGCCATTTTTCTCTGCCGTCGGAGTTGCCGCCGGATCCGCTGGCTTCACTGATGCAAATGGGGGCGCTGGATACGGCACAGCGAGAAACGGTATTGCGCTTGATGGCGCGGGTGTGTCAGCCCGTACGCCATCCGGATCGCTCGGGCGCGGAGGACATATGGTGCGAGCGGTTGGCAAAGGCGCTGCGGCCGGGCTTATGGCTGCCGTCAGCGGTCACCTTTTCTGCCTTATCGTCGGCGTCACCCGCTGCGAGATATCAGGATGCGGTGACGCTGCTGCGCATTCGCTATGGTGAAACGTGCTGGCCGCGTCTGCGGCTGCTTTTTCCACGCGATTGGTCCTGTGGTGGGGATAACTCTTGCCATGCCCCGTCGATGTTATTGCCTGCCGCCCGGCTGAATGCGCTGTGCGATGCCCTGATCTGGAAGGCATCGACCCCCACATAACCCTCCTCATTTCTATTCATTTTGCTAAGGACGAAGCATGCTGACGACAAAGACGTTTGCGACATTACCCGGCGGCAGTCGGGATGAAACGGTGATTATTCCGGCAGAGCGCGTCGCGGCGCATCGGCGCAGTCGGACACTCTGGGAAGAGGCCAATGCGCAGGCCGATACCATTGTGGCACAGGCGCACGAACGTGCCCGAATGCTTGGTGAGCAGGCGGTCGAACAGGCAGAAGCGGAATTCTGGCAGCAGGCAAACGCGCTCTTACAGGGTGTTCGGCAAGACCGAATGGATCTGGAAAAGATCATGATTACGCAAGCCGGACAGCTGCTGCGCGATGCGCTGGCGCATTTGCTGGATAAAACGCCTGCGCCGTCGCGCCATCATGCTTTACTGCGGCAACTGCTTAAGCAACAGCAGGGAGAAAGCCGGGGAACGCTGTATTGCCATCCCGCCCAGCTTGCCGATGTACAGCACTGGCTGGATGCACATGCGCATCTTGAGTGGCGTCTCGCCAGCGATGACGCGCTGGATAGCGATGCCATGAAGCTGATTACGGCGCATGGCGTGATGTCGCTAAGCTGGCGGCAGGCGACGGCACAGCTGATTCCTCCTGAATATCCCGCTGCGATGTGAAATCACTGCCCGCGAAAGGGAACTGCTCGCCGGGGTTAACCACTCACTATTGAGTCAATGACGAGAACGCTCAGGTTTACGGCCAACGTTCTCGTCAACGACCCAAACCGTGTTGTGAGGAAAATACCCTATGAGGAGAGCGTGCTATGTCCCTTAACCCCATTCAGCGTCGCCTTGACGCACACCTGGTCGATTCGCAGCAACAGCTGGATGATATTGCGCTGAACGTTGCCGAAGGCGGAGCCAGTCAGGCAGACAGTTATGCCTTTTTTGAAGCCAGCATGGACTATTCCAATGCCAGTTGGGCGGTCGGGCAGCTGCTGAGCGTGAAACACGGTCTGGTAAAGGCCATCATCAATGACTTCAACTGAGTTGGCTGCGATGTTGGAGAGTTGGCTAAACGGCGGGACGCCGACCCTGAAGCTGGACATTGATGGCGGGGCGGTGGCGCTTGTGCGGCAGTCGTCGGGCGTGGCGTGCAACGCGGCTATTCCGCTGCGCATGTTGCCTGATGAGCCGATGCTGGCGCGCGCCTTACAGCTGGCCGATGCCGCCCGCACCCAGTTTCAGGATGACACCGCGATCCTGTCGCTCTCCCCGCAGGATGAACAGCTCTGGCTATGGATGCGGCCCGATGCCGATGACGTCATGCAGCTGTGCCGCAGCCTGGAAACCTTACTTAACCAACGGGACGTCTGGCTGAGCCTGCTCACGCCGCGTGCGAAAACGCCCGTTTCCGCTCCACTGAATCTGAACACGCTGGCTTTTTTGCAAGGAGAACGACATGCGTAAGGGACTGATACGTCATCGATCGTATAGCATTTTTCTGGCGGTCTATCGCTGGTTTTGCTGGGCGGTAGTGCTGATGGGGATTATCCCGGTGAATGGGATGATTTCGCTGGCGCACGCCGCCACGCCAGCTGACTGGAACAAGGGCGCGTATGCCTATTCTGCCGAGCAAACGCCGCTGTCTGCGATTCTGACGGATTTTGCCAACAGCCACGGCGTGGATTTGGTGCTGGGCAATATTGCGGACAATGAGGTTACGGCGAAAATCCGCGCGGATAACCCCACGCTGTTCCTCGACAGGCTGGCGCTGGAGCATCGCTTTCAGTGGTTCGTGTATAACAATGCGCTCTATGTCAGCCCGCAGGATGAACAAGCGTCGGTGCGGCTGGAGATTTCCCCGGATGCCGCGCCCGATATCAAACAGGCGCTCAGTGGTATCGGGCTGCTCGATACGCGCTTCGGCTGGGGGGAGTTGCCGGAAGAGGGGGTGGTGCTGGTCACCGGCCCGCAGGCGTATATCGATCTGATTCGTAATTTCAGCCAGCAGCGGGAAAAACAGGACGAACGGCGCAAGGTGATGATTTTTCCGTTGCGCTATGCCTCGGTATCCGACCGGACGCTGCAATATCGCGATCAAAAAGTCACGATTCCCGGCGTCGCGACCATTCTCAATGAGTTGATGGATGGTCAGCGTGCGGCGCCGGCAGGCGCATCCGGCCCGATGCCCGTGCAGCCGGATAACGGCATGGAAGCGATGCGGGAGAGTACGCGTTCGCTGATGACCCGGCTGGCAACCCGTAACAACCCAGGGCGCAACGGTGAGGCGTCAGGCCGTGTGACGCTAAGCGGCAAGATTTCCGCCGATGTGCGTAATAACGCGCTGTTGATTCGGGACGATGAAAAGCGCCGTGCGGAGTATCAGCAGCTCGTCGACCATATCGACGTACCGCAAAATCTGGTCAACATTGATGCCATTATTCTGGACGTGGACCGAACCGCACTGTCGCGGCTGGAAGCGAACTGGCAGGCGCAGCTTGGCAATGTGAGTGCAGGCAGCACCATGATGATGGGGCGGAGCACCCTGTTTGTCAGCGATTTCAAACGCTTTTTCGCCGATATTCAGGCGCTGGAGGGGGAAGGGACGGCCTCCATCGTTGCCAATCCTTCCGTGCTGACGCTGGAAAATCAGCCCGCTATTGTTGATTTCAGCCGGACGGCGTTCATCACGGCGACGGGTGAACGCGTCGCGGACATTCAACCCGTAACGGCGGGCACGAGCCTGCAGGTGACGCCGCGCGTGATCGGCGAAGGGGCGCAGCGCAGCATCCAACTGGTTATCGATATCGAAGACGGTCAGGTGGAGACAGGCCGCGAAGGTGAAGCATCGGGCGTGAAACGCGGCACCGTCAGCACGCAGGCGCTGATTGGTGAGAACCGTGCGCTGGTGCTGGGCGGTTTTCACGTTGAAGAGAGCGGTGACCGCGATCGCCGCATTCCGATCCTTGGGGATATCCCGCTGCTGGGGCAACTGTTTACCTCGACGCGTCATGAAGTCTCGCGCCGTGAGCGCCTGTTTATCCTGACGCCGCATCTGGTCGGCGATCAAACCGATCCCACGCGCTATGTGTCCTCCGTCAATCGTCAGCAGTTAAATGGTGCGATGAATCGCGTCGCGCAGCGTAACGGTAAAACGGATCTCTATAGCCTGATTGAAGGCGCATTTCGCGATCTCGCCAGCCGCCAACTGCCCGCCGGGTTTCAGGCAGACGCTAAAGGTACGCGATTGGGAGAGGTATGCCGCTCGCAGTCGGGTCTGATCTACGACAGTTCGCGCTATCAGTGGTATAGCAATGGTCAGGTGCGCCTGAGCGTCGGCGTCGTGCGTAACGGCGGCACACAGCCGCAGCGTTTTGATGAAGCAGCCTGTGCCAGTAGCCGCACGTTAGCGGTGGCCGTGTGGCCGAAAACGACGCTGGCACCGGGGGAATCCAGCGAGGTATTCCTTGCGTTGCAGCCCGCGCTAACGCCTCAGCCCGCCCGACGTAACCTGCTGACATCTCAGTAGCGATTCCAATTAAAACAGGAAATGGTCATGAATCATAAAGCACTGTCCGTTGCGCTGATCGCACTGCTGCTGAGCGCCTGCAATACCCCCCGACAGGTGGCCAACTGCGCCTCGGTGACTTGTCGTCCGCAGCCGGAAACGCGGCAGCTCATCATCTGGTGGCAGCCCGATCTGCGCAGCAGCCCGGCGGATTACAGCAGAGTCAGCGTAGATGAATGAACCCGTGGCGGTATTCGATAATCAGCATGACTTCCTCACCGCGCTGAAAACCGCGACGACGGCCTGCTGGCCGGTACAGTCGGGCGTCACGCTGTGGTTTACGGCGGTGTCGGCGGATAAGTCTATGCTCACCTTAACGCTGGCTCCCGCCCGACATTACCCCGGCATGTTGCGGCAAATGCTACAACGCCGCTTTCTGGAGGCTGATGCGCTGTTTGCCTGCGGCCTGAGCCTGGATGAACAGCAACATCTGCGGTTATGTCGCGCGTTATCCACATTAACCGAGTCGGTTGCGGCAATCGACGAACTGTGGCGTTTGGCCGGACTGCCGCCGCGCTGAGCCGTGAAAAAGTCATGCGTTTTCGTGCATAAGGCGGGAACTGAGCACGCAAGGAAATCACTTAATGGGGGAGTGTCACAATCACGCGGGTTGACCGCACATCATTGGCGCTTTCATAACCCATTTACTCATTGAGGAAACATTATGCTTAATTCTCTTGGTGGCGGAACCTCTCTGCAAATCACGATCAAGGCGGGCGGTAACGGCGGTTTATTTCAATCTCAGTCTTCACAGAATGGCGGATCGCCATCGCAGTCAGCGTTTGGTGGCCAGCGTAGCAACATCGCAGAAAAACTGTCCGATATCATGACAACCATGATGTTCATGGGCAGCATGATGGGCGGCGGCATGGGCGGTGGGCTCGGTGGTTTAGGCAGCAGTCTGGGCGGACTCGGCGGCGGTTTGCTGGGCGGTGGCCTGGGGGGCGGTCTCGGCAGTAGCCTTGGTAGTGGGCTGGGCAGTGCGCTCGGTGGTGGATTAGGCGGGGCGCTGGGTGCTGGCATGAATGCCATGAATCCATCGGCCATGATGGGTAGCTTGCTGTTTAGCGCGCTGGAAGATCTGCTGGGCGGCGGCATGTCGCAGCAGCAGGGGGGGCTTTTCGGCAACAAACAGCCGTCGTCGCCGGAAATTTCTGCTTATACCCAAGGCGTTAACGATGCGCTGTCCGCTATTCTGGGCAACGGCCTGAGCCAGACGAAAGGGCAAACGCCACCGCTGCAACTGGGCAATAACGGTCTGCAAGGCCTGAGCGGTGCGGGTGCGTTCAATCAACTGGGTAGCACGCTGGGGATGAGCGTTGGGCAAAAAGCCGGTTTGCAGGAACTGAACAACATCAGCACGCACAACGACAGCCCGACGCGTTACTTCGTCGATAAAGAAGACCGGGCGATGGCGAAAGAAATTGGTCAGTTTATGGATCAATATCCTGAAGTTTTCGGTAAACCGGAATACCAGAAAGATAACTGGCAGACGGCGAAGCAGGATGACAAATCCTGGGCGAAAGCGCTGAGCAAGCCGGATGACGACGGCATGACCAAAGGCAGCATGGATAAATTCATGAAGGCGGTCGGCATGATCAAGAGCGCGGTCGCCGGTGATACCGGCAATACCAACCTGAATGCTCGCGGCAATGGCGGTTCGTCTCTGGGTATTGATGCGGCCATGATTGGTGACCGCATCGTCAATATGGGGCTGCAAAAGCTCGCCAGCTAAAGCGAAAAAAACAACGGGGAGCAGGGCGGAAGCGCTGCTCTCTCGTTATGCATTAGGCCGAAATTATTGTTGCCGTAAGCGGCATTCGCATCGATTAAGCCAATTTCTCCTTATCCCCCGCCATTTATTTTAATAATTTCATCGAGATGAAATGAGAGACATCTTCCCCTCATTGGTTTATTTAATGAATGATTTTTTAAAACGCCATTGATTTTCACTCGACATAAAGTCACGCCCATGATTATTATTGTTATTAATCATTGAGGTTTAATTTCAACTTATTGATAATTAAGGTTAAAAATAATTTATAAAAATAAATAAAAATTACCTTTTCTTAACTTATACCTAAGGTTTATTCGCTAAATTATTCCCCGATGTCACAGATAAATTAATAGTCTTTTTATCAGACTGATTTTATTTATCACATTTCCGTGATTAAGAATAATCTTTGGGGGTGATTTATGAGCATTTTCAAGAATATGAGACTTGCCACCATGCTCGGTACCGGTTTTGTCCTTGTGTTGGGTATTAGTCTGCTTATTGCGCTCTATGGGCAATTTCAACTCCGGCAACAGAGTAATACCACAGAAAAATTGGCTAGCAACCAGATAGAAGGCTTATTGCTGATCCAGGAACTAAAGGACAATTTGAATAGTACAGCGATTGCGGTACGCAATCTGACATTATTTACTGCACCAGAACAAGTCGAGGCGGCAAAACAGCAGATTAATGAAGATTCAATTAGAATTACCGAAATTCTAAAACGTATCGCTGAACGGGCGAACACGCCCCAAGAAAAAACACTGCTTGACTCTATTAATCAGGTGCGACCGATAAGTCGAGCGGCCTCGCAAAAAGCCATTTCACTCAGTCTGGATAACAAACTGGACGAGGCCAAGAGTGTCATCATCAACGAAGCTCAGCCTGCCCAAATTGCCTACTTTAAAGTTATCAATGAGCTTCTGGCTTACCAGAAAAATGATACCCGCCAATCGGTAGATGCAGCCAGCCAGTCCGCTCAGACTGCGGGTATTCTGATGCTGACTTTTACGGGGGTCTCAGAGGTGCTGGGTATTGCCATCGCCTGGTTGATTACCCGCAGAATCAAAAAGTTGTTGGGCGGCGAACCTGCATATGCCTCCGACATTGCTCGTCAAATTGCTAGCGGTAACCTGGCCATTAATGTCGAACTGCAACCGGACGATACCACCAGTTTGCTGGCAGCCATGAATGAAATGCGCGTCGGGCTGGGCGGGATTGTGCGGCAGGTTCATGACAGCAGCGCCTCCATTTCAACGGGATCCAGCGAAATTGCGCTTGGCAGCAATGATTTGAGTCGGCGCACCGAAGAGCAGGCCGCTAGCGTACAACAGACAGCCGCTTCCATGGAGCAGATCAGCCAAACAATCCGCCAGAATGGCGACACCGTTCGCGAAGCGGCACAGCTTGCCAACACGGCTAGCCAAACGGCGACCAAAGGCAACGATGTTGTGCACAACGTCATCACGACCATGGACGATATTAGCTCCAGTTCCCGTAAAATTGGCGATATTATTACCGTGATTGATGGCATCGCCTTCCAGACGAATATTCTCGCGCTTAACGCGGCGGTTGAGGCTGCTCGCGCCGGTGAACAGGGGCGTGGCTTCGCGGTGGTGGCAGGAGAAGTGCGTTCGCTGGCGCAGCGTTCGGCCTCTGCTGCGCGTGAAATCAAAGAACTTATTACCAGCAGCATGGAAAAAGTCGAAAGCGGCTCCCGATTGGTGGCACACGCGGGGGAAACGATGACAGATATTGTCACTCAGGCACAGCATGTCGCCGAACTGATTAGCGAAATCGGCGTTACCACACAGGAACAGGAATCCGGTATTTCACAAATCAATCAGGCTATCGCTCAGATGGACAGTATCACGCAGCAAAATGCCGCATTGGTTGAAGAATCCGCCAGTGCGGCAGAGAGCCTGAACGATCAGTCGGCGAAGTTGGTGCAACTGATGAGCGTCTTTACCATTCAAAGCTCGCCAGAGGCCTCGTCTTCCCGTCGACAGCCTCACACGTCGGTAGTAAAAAAACCGGCTTCCCCTAGACTGGCGCTGGCAAATACCGGCAGCAGTGACTGGGAAAAGTTCTGAATCCTATGCGAGATAAAAAAAGCCAGCACAGGTTTCCCTGGCTGGCTTTTCCCCGGTGCGGTATGGCGCAGGTATTACAGTTGACGCACCGCAATAAAGCGATCGGCGATCAGGCGGGCAACCCAGAACGAGGTCTGCGCCACGTCGCTATGTAGCCCGTTCTTCGTGTGGATATCGGCCTGATGCAGGAAATCCTGCTCCAGCGAATCCACAAAGGCGTCGAACTCGAACTCACCCCGCCGCAGCGATCCTGACTGGCTAAGTACGGTGTTCAGTTGTGCTCTCACCAGATGGATAGCCTGAGTGAATGATTCGCGTTGAGCCGGCGTAATGTACCCGCCTTGTTTAGCGAGATCCGCCCAGCGTGTCGGAGTGGGAGAGGTCATCGTGTTTGGCATCTTAATTCACCTGCAAGTTAGCGGAATTCGGCACTTTGTAGTGATTATTGACATTCGTCAGGTTGATATTGCTGCCTTTAACGTTCAACCCTTCACTGTCGCTTTTCACGAATGAGAACTTGCCGTTTTCTGCATCAATGTTACTCAGGTTCAAATTCCAGTTACCCTGTTGTCCGCCGTTGGTGCGAACAAATGTACCGAAATCTTTCGCTTTGAAATTATCGATGGTCAGGTTGGCGTCTGCGTTCAACTGGAAAATCTTGTCGGCAGCGCCCTGAGCGCTACTGTTAGTGATTTCCACGTTAGCAGGTTTACCGGTATTGGATTTCACCGTCAGCGCATCTTCACCCACGTTGGTCCAGTGTACGTTATCAATTTTGGCATCGCCGCGAACGTGTACGCCATCCGCCGCATTATCACCAAACACCACGTTTTTCAGCGTTGCGCCTGGAGCCAGTTCAAAGACTGGTTTCTGGCCTTCAGCCTGGCCGCCATCGCCTAACTTGCTGCCAGCGGTAAAGGTTTTACCGCCGCCGTCAAAGACCTCTCCGGGGCCGACTTTGATGGTGTCATTGACCACGGTGGCATCACCGCTGGCGGTTGGGAAAGAGACGGGGCCAGCACCTGCTGTTGACGTGCTGGGCGATGCCGCAGAACCACCACCAACACCAGCAGGTGCGGCCGTCAGTGGGGCAGACGCGCCGCCGCCGTTACCGCCAATGGGTGAAGATGGCGCCGATGGTGCAGCAGGTGAACCCCCGCCACCGGCAGAAGGTGCAGACAGCGCGGCAGGCGATCCACCGCCACCGCCGGATGCAGCCTGCGGTGCGCCCACTGACGGCGAACCGCCACCTTGGGATTGGCCGTTACCTTGCGGCTGACCAAACTCACCTTTCTGCGAATCCATCAGATTGCCGATCAATTCCAGCAGCGCTTTTAACAGATCGTTACCGCTCAGTTGGCCGCCGCCGTCTGCCGTTGGGCTAATGGCATTATCTAATGCGCTGCCAGTTGAGTCTTGCAGCAGAGAGCGGCTCAGATCTTCTGGGTTTTGTGCACCACCTGCGCCACCAGGGCCAGATGATCCTGTCAGCGGTGAGGCGCCGCTGTTGCCGCCTGCCGCACCCGACGAACCGGAAGAGAGCGGATTTCCCGCTTCCTGCCCGTTTTTCCCCGGAATTAGCGCTTCCAACAGTTTCATCAGCATATCGGCAGGGTTGCCATTTTGTCCTAATGGCGAGCTGCCACCGTTGCCTGCGCCAGTCTGGCCCAGTGGACTGCCATCGGTTGATGACGGCGTATTGCCCTGCACATTAGGCAAGAGCGCGCTAAGTAAGGTGCCCAGCGCCTCCATGAGCTGGCTATCCTGCTGTGCAGAGCGTGGCGATGCCCCGCCGTTGCTGCCTGAAAGCGGGGAATTCAGACCTGTTGATGACAGGCCTGCGCCGGGTTGTATGCTGAGCGTGATCGTCATATCAGCCATAACATCTCCTTGAAAGTGAATAATGTGGGTCATTAACAGGCTTACGTCTGTTGCGTATTAAGTGAGGGAAGGTGTGATGCGGTTCCCGTTCAGGGAAGAGAAAGATGTCGGGAACCGGAAGGAGAAACTGACCACTTAACCGACACGATCACTTCATCACCCTTGGAACCTGTTATGCAGAAAATCCAGCATGTTCAGCCCGGTCTATCCGTGTCGGAAATTGCGCCCGCTACGCTAGCTAACACATCGCTATCGCAGGGCAGTAGCACCAGCGCGAGCCAAAAAGGCGCGCAATCCCTGATTCAGCAGGGTTTACATGATAAAAACAAACCGCCCGAACTGGAGCAGGGAAGCGGCAGTTCAGTGAAGAGTCAGGACTCGCGCTCGACGACCTTGCGCGAACTATTTTCAGCGGAAGGCGTGAGTCAGAGCGTAGCGCGCGCGCCGCGTGATTCGCTGGCATCGGGGGGGCCGATCCAGAGCCTGCCGCGTTTTGCCTCCACCGAAGCGGCTGAGATCAAAATAAATGGCAGTCATACCGCTACACCTGCCGCGAAACCCGATATCGCGCTGGACAGCCACGGTAAGCTTCAGTTTGGCAAAGGCTTGCCGGAGGCGCTGAGCACGCTGTTACAACAGACCATCGGGAAGAATAGCCAGCCGTTCGTGGCTCATCATGAAAATCAGGATGCACAGCAGCACGCGCTAGCTGACAAATCAGGGCGGCTGTTCGTGATTCAAAGCGATGACAATCAGCATATTGCGCTTCACAGCAGCGGCCGCAGCGCGATGCCAGCGGGCAAGCTGAGCGCGAGTAATGTACAGCTGGACTCCACGCCGGAACGTATTTCTCTGACAGCAACTTCGGGCGAATCTACCAGCGTGCCGCTCTCTGGACGCATGAACCACGAGCTGTTAACCGGTGTCCACCGACAGCCCGATTCAGCTTCAGGCGCGGGCGAGCAACTGCGTCTTCATGACGGCAAGCTCTTTGCACTGAATACCGAGTTTGGCGTCTGGCAGCAAAGCAGCGATATCGCCCACAGCCAGTTATCCCGGCAGGGCGATGGTCAACTGTATGCGGTCAAAGACGACCACACGCTGAGCAATTTGTCGTCAGGCACGGAGTCATCAGCCTTCAGCGATAAAATTACGGCGTTTTCCGCCAATCAAAACGGGCAGTCTGCCGTGCTGACCGAGCAGGATCACCTTACGCAACTGCATCTGATGAGCACGTTGGATGCTGCGCCGCAGCCGGTGGATCTCAAGCTGGACAATGGCGAACCGGTGTATGCGAAAGCAGTGGGATTAACCGCAGAACACCTGCTGATTGCCGACAATGACGGAAAACTTTACCACGCACCGCTGCCCGAGGCGGGTGCGTCGCACGCCACATTAACCCCGGTCAGCACGCCGGAACTGAATGCGGTGCTGGGTGACGACCATCGTATTACCGGATTTGCTCACGATGAACACGGCCAGACGCAGGCTCTCGCCACCGATCGCCAGGGACAAAAGCACGTCGCGCCTCTGGGGCTGAATGGGTTGTCCCCCATGCCGGGGTGGAACCTGAGCGACAGTCTGGTGGTGGATAATAAGCTGGGGCTGAGCACGACAGCACCCGAGGCGAAAGACACCTTAGATCTGGGACGACTGGGGCAAGTCGGTCTACAGGAAGGCAAAGTTCATTTTTACAACGGCAATACCAAAAGCTGGGAGGCATCCAGCGTTGAGGCCAGCCAGCTCAAGCGCGGGCTGGACAATCAGGCTTACACGCTAAAAGACGGTGAAATCAAGCCGCTGTCCATTAACCAGAAATCAGACTCGTTTACGCACGGTGACAATACCGTGTTTACGCTGCCGCAGGTGCGTATGACGCCGTCTGCGGGCACCGCACTCCCGGGAATTGCCAAGGACGATGACGTCTCGGCGATGGCGGTGATCAGCCGGAATAAATTTATTGCCGTCGATAAGCAGGGCGATCTGCATTTCCACCAAATCAAGCCGGGAACAGATAAGCTCGCTGCGCCGCCGCTGGCGCTGCCTAAAAATGGCTTGTCCGGTGAGATACAGGACATCGCGCTGGATCACCAGCAGACGCTCTTTGCCCTGAATAAAGACGGGCAGCTTTTCCAACTGCCGAAAGCCGACTGGCAAAATGCGGCGAATCACGACAGCGCGCACTGGCAGCCGGTGAAGACGCCGGCAGAGGGCAAAGTGAATTCACTGGGCACGAATGCGCAGCATCATGTGCAGGTAGCGCATGACGAGCATGAACTCCATACCCTGCAAGGGAGCGCGTGGAAAACGACGGTACCAAAAGGGGAAGCGCCGTTACCCGCTGAGCCACGTGCCGCAGAAACGGTGTTTGGTCGGCTGGATGTGGCGACCAAAGGGGGAAAAATACCGTTAACCGGGGTCACATTTAAAGCCGATGTTCAGGTTCTCGGTAAAACGGGCGAAGAGTCGCAGCAGGTGAAAAGCAAACTGTCAGATCTGCTGCGAGCCCATCTGGTCTCATTCACCCTGGACGTGCCGCGGCCGTTAAAAACCTTTGCCGACCATGTGCAACATCAGGTCAGCGGACGTGAAGGCCTGAAGCCTGTTTATGACATGCAAACCGAATTGCTGAAAAAGCTGGATGCCACAACGAGTCAACCGCAGGGCGCGGCGATGGATCTGGCAAGTAAGCTAGACAAGCTGGATCTGGGGGAAAAAGGGAAACCGCTGGTGAACCTGCTAAAACAGTTCCATACCGAACTGGAAAGCAGCTCGGCCAAAGCGGCGCTGCTGATCGGCAGGCAACAGGGCGTAGTGAACGATAACGGAGTCATGAACACGGAAGGCAAGCCCGCCAGCCTGCATGGCAGAGAAAAAGATCTGGCCCCGGTGCTGCTGGCGGCGATGGAAAATCATCCGTCATCGAAAACGAGTACGGCCGGTACGTTGATCAAAGCCTTTGTCGACAGCAAAACGCCGATAGCCCAAAAGCCGAATAGCGAGTCATTTGGGCAGCAGCGAGATACCAGCGATGCACTGTCACTGGCAAAAACGCGACTGGTACTGGATACCCTGGTGCTGGGAGACTTGCATAAGCTGACCGATCGCATCGATACGCTATCCGGTACGTCGCCGGGTGAGGCGGAACTGGCCTCGATGATGAAGGAGCTTAACGCGCTGCGACAGGGAGATTACGGCGAAAACCCGGTGAAGAAGATGACCGACATGGGGTTCACCAATCATAAGTCGCTGGAGGCGGATTACGATTCGGTTAAAACCTTTATGAAGGCGTTCAGGAAAGAGGACAACGCCATCAGCGTCACCTCGAAAACCGTGATGCAGGCGGCCAACCAGACGGACATGATCGATAAAATGAAGGCGACCGTCCTGTCATTGGACAGCAACGAAAGCATCGCGTTTAACCGGACCTATGGCGGCGGGGCATCTATGTCGTTTGTGGTCAGCGGCACGCCATTACCTTTCCCTCCGGTGCCGGGCGGCGGCGTCAGCGGCGAGCGCAATTACAATCTGAGCTTTTCTCGCGGTGAAAATGGCATCAACGTTGCCTTCGAGCGTTCAGGCGGAATTACCGGGAAAGTGAGTTACTCCGGCGGGTATGACGTCAGCCAGTATCTGACAGGAAAAACGTCGGCGCAGATGACGCAAAACATCAACAGCAAACACAGCTTCACACCGGACGTTCGAGCCTCCTTCGGCGTATCCGCCAGCCTGCAAATGGCGCAGCAAAATGCCTTGAACTTTACCCTCAGCGAAGAAGAACTGCCCGGCTTTATTGACGGCCTGTCGAGCGGCACGATCAACCCACTTGCCCTGCTGGATAAAGGGGAACAGCACAGCGTGAAGGCGGGAAAAACGGTCAGCTTCAATCTGGATGGCAATGCGGCGCTGGAGCTGCGCGGCGGAATCAACCTGACGGAAAAAGGTGCGGCGCCAACCAGCGCGACGCTGCGCGGATCGGTTGGCGTGACGGCGAGCGCTAACGTGTTGTCTGGCACCAGTTCGTCCAGCGTTTCACAAGGGGAGAAATCCACCACCTATACGGAATCCGACAACCGTCTGCGCTTCATGAATCAGGCTGCTGTGGGGGCAAACGCGACTCTCAGTGCCGGGGCGGCCAGAACGACACCGGAGGGTACCGTCCCGTTCTTCACTGCGGCCAGCGTTGGGGTGAATGTGGCGACCGATTCGCGTACTAACCAGTCAATTAGTCTGGGCATGAAAAAGGCTGAACCGTTGGAGAACAAAGACATTGAAGCGGTGACCAAGACGCTGGCTTCCGCCTTTAGCGATCCGGCCAGTCAGTTGTTGATCGACAGCGTGAAAGGCATGGAGGAACCGGGCGATCAACTGGCCATCCTGAATGCGCATTTTGCGGATAAACCGGCAAAAACCGACGATCAGCATCAGGGATTAATGAGTTTGAAAAAGCTGAACGTGCAGCAGGATGTTGCACAGCGCGACGGGGCAACGCTGGATAGCGTCAAACACACGACGTCCTATACCAACCTCAGCAAACTGACGGAAAATGGGCTATTTCAGGTGATCGGTAATCATTTGTTTTCTTCGCTGCCGCCAAGTAATGCCGATCGCATCAATCAACTGATCGCGGACAATCCGGCGCTGAAGGATATCGTGAGCCGCTTGCAGGATAACGACAGAGCGTCGGTGACGGTCTCGTTGGAACTGAAAGACGATGTGCGGGAAAAGATCGAGAAGGGCATTCAGAACAAGACGCACGGCAAGGATGACGTCATCGCGCTATTTAAAGACGGCAATAATTTGCGTCTCGCCAGCATTGAAGTCTCGAAGGCGGTGAAGAAGAGCGAAGGGTTCAATACCCCAGCGGTCATCATCAATGCGTCAAGCAGCGCGGGCGTTAGCATGAATAAACTGCTCGGTAACGTCAGCTTTAGCTACGGGCAGGATCAAACCGTACCGCAAAGTTACAAACTGAGCGGTGAGATTGCAAAAGCCAATCCCGCGACCGCCAACGCGTTGCAGCAGCTCCAGCAGGAAGGCTTGCAGCTAAACAGCTAATCGTAAATATCATGCGGTGATTACAGGAGAACAGAATGACACCCACACAACAGCATATTACTCGGCTATTACGCCATTACGGCGCGCTCAGCCGTACCCAACTGGGCTTGCAGGACGGCATCTGTGCGCTACGCGAACCGGGCGGTCAGGAGGCGGTGGTGTTGGAAGTCCCCGCCAGCAGCGGCATACTGCTATTACACAGCGATGTGATGCGATTTCAGGGGGAGGTTAGCACGGCGGTGTATCAGTTCATGCTGATGCTTAACTTTGAAATGGCGGCGATGAAAGGCTGCTGGCTGGCGCTGGATGAGAATGCGACGCTGCGTTTGTGCACTCAGCACACCGCTGAATCGCTCGATGAACCCAGCTTTACCGCGCTGCTGCCCGCATTTATCAGTCAGGCAAAAGAAACCCGACTGCTGATTCGCGGCTTGTTGCCACGACTCATGGCGGCGTAGCGCGGTTGAGCCACGTCATGCTATTGATCGATGGCAATAAAGGCCAGCATCGTTTCACTGCCGTCCAGAATATCGGATTGGATGGCCTGTCGAGCGGCGCTGGCATCGCGCTGCTGTAGCGCCGCGAAGACCTCTTCGTGATGTTCGATCGCCATTTGCACGGAAAAATGCGCATAGACCTGTGCAATCAGCGGGCCGGTGCGCATCCACAAGCTACCGATAAACTGCGTCAGCAGCGGCATACGCGCCGCCTGCGCCAGAAACAGGTGAAATTCGCTATTTAACCGCAGCGCTTCGCGTAGATTTTTCTCGTCAATCGCCAGACGATTCTGGCGAATATTCTCTTCAATCTGCTCCAGCATCTTCGGCGTAATGTGCGCAGCAGCCTGCTCGGCTCCCGTGCCTTCCAGCGCCAGCCGCAATGTGCGGATCTCGATAAACTGGGCCTCGGTCAATTGAGGGACGCGGATATCGCGCGGCGTCTTGAGCACCAGCGCCTGTTCTTTCGCCAGTTGCAGGATCGCATCTCGCACCGGCGTGACGCTGGTGCCCACCTGTGCGGCGAGTTCCCGTATTCTCAGGCGATCGTCCGGTTTGAGTTGGCCGGTAATTAACGCCTCACGCAGCATGGTATAAACGCTGGAACCCAGATAGCTGTGATTGATCTGCCCAATTGGATAATTCACTGTTCCCCCCAGAGAGAAGCGCTGCGCAACGTGATGAGATAAACATGAGTTCGCACCGCAACGACCCGCGGCGATGAGGCGTTAATATACAATATGATGCATCAACGAGGCTACGGGGAGGAGAGATCGCATGGGTGAAGAATCGACAAGAAAAGGTCATGAAATACGCAGTAGGGTATGACAAGGCGTAACCAACCTAAAATTATTGGTTAAGGAAGTATTTTATCGCGACTTAACGCAAACCCATTGTCATAAAATTATATATTACCTGACATATTGAGCTTGGTAATTAACGGTTCTACTATGCCGAAAAAATTATTATCAGGGATGAAACCATGCGTGGTTTTTTCAGGCTGATTTTTATCATGCCTGCGCTATTTTCTTATACCGTATTTTCCGCGTCGCTTAATCCGGCAGACCGAAATGACATTCAGCAGCGGCAGGCCGAAGTGATCGACCAGTCTCGGCAGCAGCGCGATGCCTTATTACAATTAAATCAACCTCAAACGACGATAAATCCCAATAGCAGAAGCGATGCCGGGCACTGCTTTTTCATTAAGGATATTACTTATCACAATAGCTCCCTGCTGCGTGAAAAAGATAAAAATAGGTTAAATAAAGATTATATTAATCGTTGTCTTAATGTTAATGATATAAATCAGCTGATTCATGACGTCAGTAATTGGTATATCGAACAGGGTTATATCACCAGTCGAGCCTTTATTGCTGAGCAAGATCTTTCTGGCGGCGTATTGCAGATTGATATTCTGGAAGGTCGCCTCGAATCTATTAATCTTAATAACCAATCAACGTGGGCATTAAAACTGGTTTTCCCAGGGCTGGAAGGCAAAATTCTCAATCTCCGGGATATCGAACAGGGCATGGAACAGCTCAACCGCATGCCGACGCAGCAGGTGAGCATCGAAATTCAGCCTGGCAGCCAGCCCGGCTATTCCATCGTCAACCTGACCAGTAAGAAACAGATTCCGCTGACGGCAAACATCGGTTTTGATAATAGCGGGCAGAAAAGCACCGGAGAGCGGCAGCTAAGCGGCGGTCTGTGGGCGGATAACGTGCTGGGGCTGGCCGACCAGTGGTTTGTCAACGGCGGGCACAGCAGCGAGTTTCGCGATAGCCGCAATGTCGAGAGCTTACAGGCGGGCGTGTCGTTGCCCTATGGTTACTGGACGCTCAGCTATGACTACTCGCAAAGCCGCTATCGCAATGACTTCATCAACCGGGATTTTCTCTGGCATTCAACCGGCGACAGCCAGACGCACCGCGCCACGCTGTCACGCGTGGTGTTCCGTAATGGTGACATGAAAACGAGCCTCTCGGCGGGCCTGTCGCACCGTATCGGAAAGAACTACCTGAACGATGTATTACTGCAAATCAGCAGCCGTAAACTCAGCAGTGCGATTATTGGCATCAATCATAGCCAGAAACTGTGGGGCGGGCTGGCGACGCTGAATCCGGCTTATAGCCGGGGAACGCGCTGGTTCGGTGCAGAAAGCGATGAAGGTAAATCTGACGATGCGTTCCGCGCTGAGTTCAACAAGGTAACGCTGGCGGCCAGTTATTACTACCCGATCGCAGACAACCTCCATTACCTCACCAACCTCTACGGCCAGTACTCACCGCAGCGCCTGTATGGCAGCGAACAGGTCACGCTGGGCGGGGAAACCTCCGTACGGGGTTTCAAGGAACAGTATATCTCAGGCAATCGCGGTGGTTACTGGCGCAACGAACTCAACTGGCGGGCGGCGCAGCTGCCGCTGTTGGGCAGCGTCACCCTGACGGCGGCGGTGGACGGCGGGCATCTCTCTTCACATCAGGCCGAAAGCGAATCGGCGGGTACGCTGTGGGGCGCGGCGGTAGGGGCTGGTGTCGCGAATCAATATCTATCACAACAAATCACGGTTGGCTGGCCATTGGCACATCCTGACTGGCTAAAACCGGATAGTGCCGTGGTGTATTACCGCGTTGGGCTGTCTTTTTAACTACTTTTCATTTTTCGTTGTTAATCGTTGAGACCGGGGTTCAGGGATGAAACCAATAAAAACCACACAGCGCCTGCTGGCGTATACGCTGATCCACCTGATTGCATTTCAGCCGCTGCTGCCGGCGATGGCGGCGGGCGTGCAGGTCGCGACGGGCAATACCGCGCTGGATCAGGCCGGCAACGGCGTCCCGGTCATCAATATCGCCACGCCAAACAGCGCGGGGATCTCCCACAACCAGTACCACGATTTTAACGTCGACAAGCCCGGTCTGATCCTGAATAACGGCACAGAACAGCTCAATCCCACCCAGCTCGGCGGGCTGATCCAGAACAACCCTAACCTGAAAGGCAAGGCTGCCGACGCCATCATCAACGAAGTGGTGTCCAGCAACCGCAGTACGCTGGCGGGCTACCTGGAAGTGGGCGGCAAGCAGGCCAGCGTGATTGTTGCCAACCCCAACGGCATTACCTGCGACGGCTGCGGCTTTATCAACGCCCCGCAGGTGACGCTGACCACCGGTAAACCACAGCTGGACGCGCAGGGGAACCTGCAGCATATCGACGTGAAGCGTGGCGATATCACGCTGACCGGGCAGGGGCTGGATGCGAGCAAGAGTGACTACCTCAGCCTGATTGCCCGTACCGCGCAGATTGATGCCGGGCTGAATGCTAACGATACCCGGATTGTGCTCGGTGCCAATCAGGTCGATGCCAATGGTACGGTCACCGCGCAGGCGGCGGACAGCGATGTGGCTGGCAGTCATGTAAAAGTCGCGTTGGATACGGGCGCACTCGGCGGGATGTACACCAACCGCATCAAGCTGGTTTCCAGCGATAAAGGCGTGGGCGTTAACGTCGGCAATCTGAGCGCGCGCAGCGGCGATATCACGCTGTCGGCCAACGGCAAGCTCAGCCTCGGCGATGCGGTGGCGAAAGGCACTATTCAGGCGGATGCGGACGCGCTGGCGCTGCGGGGCAAGCAGCAGGCGGGTGAAGCCCTGACGCTAACCGCGAAGCAGGACATTACGCTGCAGGACGCCACGCTGCGGGCCGGGAAGGATATCGCTCTCCGGTCTGACGGGACGCTGAACGCACAAAACAGCGTCATCAGCGCCGGTGTCGATGCGCAGGGCACGGTCAACGCCGCCAATCAACTCTCTCTCAAAGGTGACGGCGTCACGCTTAGCAATACCCGGCTTGCCGCGGGCAAGGTGACGGTCGGGGCGGGTCAGTCGCTGCAGCAGGATGCGAAAAGCGGCATCAAAGCGGAGTCGGCGCTCGATGTGCGCGGCGACGCGGTGTCGCTGGCGGGTAGCGCGGGCGCTGAAGATGTGCGACTGGAAGCAAAGACCCTTAACGGTGCCAGCAGCGCCCAGCTTCAGGCGAAAAACAATGCCACAGTGCGCGTCACGCAGCAGGGCGACTGGCAGGGGAACCTGACGGCCGGTAATGTGCTGACCGTTGACGGTGGGCGTCTGATGCAGCACGGCACGCTGGCAGGGAAAACCCTCACGCTGACGCTGGATGTGCTGGATAACCAGGGCGATATCGCTGCGTTGCAGGCACTGACGTTCAGCGGCGGTGACATAACGAACCGCGGCACATTAGCGGCGGCCGAGCGGTTGACGGTTAACGCGCAGCGCCTGGATAACAGCGGATTGCTCAGCGCCCGGCACGAGGTGAAACTTGAGCTGCAGACGGCGCTGAACAATCAGGGCAACATTCTGACTGATAATCAGCTGTTTTTGCTGGCCGGCAGCATCACCAACGGCGGGACGCTGCAGGCCGACACGCTGACCGCACAGGCTAACCAGTTCACCAGTCAGGGCGAGGTGACCGCAAACGCACTTGACCTGACCAGCCAAACGACAGAGAACCACGGCGTTATCAACGCCCGGCAGATGCTGGCGCTGCACGGCGGCAGTCTGGTGAACCGCGGCACGCTCAGCGCAGGTGAAAAACTGGCGCTGACGCTGGGTGATTCACTGGATAACCGCAGCCTGATGCAGGCGGGCAACACCCTGCAGATAACCGCCGACCGTCTCAGCAATGACGGCACGCTCACCGCCCCTGACTTACAGTTGCACACCGGCACGCTCGCCAATCAGGGGACGCTCCAGGCCGACAACGCGCTGCAGCTGGACGCCACGCGTTCACTGACGCAATCCGCCAACGGCATGCTGCTGGCGGGCACCGGCCTGACGATAAACGCGGGACAGGCGGAGACCGATGGCGACATTCAGGCGCAGCAGTTCCTGTTGAATGCCGAACGCTGGCTCAATACGGGCAAAACCAGTATTACCGGTGACGGACAGATTACCGCCGGGCAACTGGACAACCGCGGCAGCCTGTTGACGGCAGGCAACTGGACCATTCACAGCGATGTCGTCAGCCAGGCCGGGGCGTTGCAGGGCAATACCCTGACCCTCCAGGCCAGTACCCTCACCAGCAGCGGACAGGCACAGGCGCGGGGGGCGGTGAACCTGACCGTCGCCGATACCTTTACCAATAGCGGCGACTGGCTCAGTGGAGAGGCACTGCGCCTTCAGGCGGCGAAGACCGAGAACCGGGGCTCGCTGCAGGCGCTAACCCTGACGACAGACGGCGCGTCTTTCGACAACCGCGGCACGGTCAGCGGTATCAATAACCTGTCGCTCTTCCTGAGCGGCAACCTGACTAACTCCAGCACACTGCAGGGCAACCAGCTCCGGGCCGAGGCGGCACAACTGACCAATCAGGGCACGCTTCACGGCACCGACGCGCTGACGCTGGCGATAACCGGCAATCTGACTAATCAGGGAACACTGCTGAGTGACGGTGACAGCACCACGACGACCAAACGGTTTGATAATCAGGGCACCTTGCAGGCGAAAAACGTCACGCTGCAGGTCGATGAACTCGATAACGCGGGGAAAATCTTTGGTGTGTCCTCACTGGCGCTGACGGTGGCCAATCGGCTCACCAACCAGCAGGCGGGCAAGCTGCTGTCTCAGGGCGCTGCGGTGCTGACGGCGGCGGAGGGGGTGAATTCCGGAGAGTGGCAGGCGAAAGCGCTGACGCTGACGGCGAATAATCTCACCAATGACGGCCAGATCCAGGGCGATGATGCCTTATCCCTGACGCTGCCAGCGACAGACGGCAAAGGGACGTTAATCAACCGCGGCACGATGACGACGGGTGGGGACGCCACGCTGTTCGCGCGGTTGATGGAGAATCAGGGCACGCTCTCCAGTCTGGGTAACACTGCGCTGACTGGAACGTCGCTGATTAACGACGGCCGAGTGGTGGCGGCGACGGGGCTGTCGCTGCGCGGCGACTATCAGGGCCGTGGCCTGCTGAACACGGCGGGCACACTGACGCTGCACGGCGACACGCTGGTTAACGGCGGGCACTGGGAAAGCCGGGCGCTGTCTCTGCAAGGGAAGCACTTGACCAATCAGGGCACGGTGCTGGGGAACACGGTCGCGCTGTCTCTGGATCAACTGACAAACCACGGTGACATCACCGGTGTCGCTGCGCTAACGCTGTCGCTCGGCGACAGCCTGAATAATATCGGCACGTTGCGCAGCGACAGCCTGTCGGTTGCGGCGGCGGAGGTGAATAACCGCGGCGACATGCAGGGCATCAACACCCTGCAACTGAACACCACCGGGCTGCTGGATAACACGGGCGTCATCAGCGGCAGCCAGTCTGTGGCGGTGACAGCCGGTGACGTCAAACAGCGCGGCACGCTGGAAGGAAAAACCGTCACGCTGGACGCCGCCTCGCTGGCCAATCAGGGCAAGATACTGGGCGTGGATGCGCTGACACTCGCCATCGTGGGCACGGTCACGAACAGTGGTAGTGTGCTGACGCAGGGCAACGGTTCGGTTGCCGCCCAGCAGGTGGACAATAGCGGCCTGATGCAGGCGGGGAGTCTGACGCTGCAGGCCGACGATATCGTGAATGCCGGACAACTGCTGGGAATTGACGCGCTGTCCATCACCGCACAGCACGGGCTGACCAACCAGCAAACCGGTACACTGCTGACGCAGGGCGCGGCGGTGTTACAGGCTGCGCAGGCGGCGAACCACGGCGAGTGGCGGGCAGATAACCTGTCGCTGCAAACCGCCCATTTTAGCAATACGGGACGGGTTCAGACCGAAGGTAATCTGGACATCGCCGTAGAGCCTGCGGGTGCCCCTCATCAACGTTCATTCCTGCCGATGGTGCTGTCGCTGGCGGCAGATATCCAGCAACTCAACGCGCCATCCTCACGCCAGAGCGGCGGAGCAACCGACGGTGTGCTGGACAACCGCGGCACGCTGGTCTCCGGAGGCGACACGCAGTTACGCGCCACGCAGTTGGCCAATCAGGGCTCCCTCGCCAGCAACGGTACGGCAACCTTTATCGGTGAGACGGTGGCGAATGATGGCGATATCGTGGCCGTCACTGGGCTGTCACTGGCGGGCCATTATCAGGGCCGCGGGTCGCTGCAGACTGACGGGCTGCTGGACTGGTCCGGCACCACGCTCACCAACCGCGGGCGCTGGCAGGCGAATGCCATTCAAGCGAAAGGACTCACGCTGGATAATCAGGGCACGCTGCTGGGGCAGCGCACCGACATCACGGCCGCTAGCCTGTTTAACAGCGGTGAGATTGCCGGGGTTGACGCACTGCAACTGACCTTTGCCGATAGCCTGACCAATCAGGGGCAGATCTATGGGGCGACGCTGGGGCTGTCGGCGACTGACCTGTTCAATCAGGGGGAACTCTCCGGTGATACGCTGCACCTGACGCTGCAGGAGACGGTGCGCAACCGCGGTCTTATCAGCGGCAGCCAGCGGGTACAGCTTGAGGCAGGTCAGGTCGAGCAGTTGGGTTCACTGGAAAGCCGCCAGCTGCAGGTGCAGGCGAACGCACTGGACAATCAGGGCACGATGCTGGGCGTGGATGCGCTGACGCTGGCGATTAACACCACGGCGCGCAACAGCGGGAAGTGGCTGAGTCAGGGCGACAGCACGCTGACCGCCAGCCGACTGGAAAACAACGGACAATGGCAGGCGAAGACGCTGACGCTGACGGCCGATGACGTCGGGAATGCCGGCCAGCTGTTGGGACTGTCGGCGCTGACGCTGACGGCGAAAAACCGTCTGGACAATGCGAAAACCGGCCAACTGCTCACTCAGGGGCTGGCAGTGCTGAACGCGGCCGAGGCGATCAATGACGGTGAATGGCAGGCAGACAGCCTGACGCTCGACGCGCAGAACCTGATTAACCGCGGGCACCTTCAGGGCGACCAGTCACTGAAGATGACGCTGGCAAACGGCGACGTCACTAATCAGGGCACACTGTGGAGCAAGCTCGCCACGATTGCTGCCCGCACGCTGACCAACGCGGGTGAGATGACCGGCGTGAACGGTCTGCAACTGACGCTGGATGACGCCTTAACCAATCAGGGCACGCTGAGCAGCTATCACCTGACCGCGCAGGCCAACAAACTGGTCAATAGCGGGAAAATCAACGGCCTTGACCGGCTCGAACTGACAGTCGGTGACAGCCTCACCAATACCGGCACGCTGTACGGGGCGGCGCTGGCGCTGAACGCGAACGATCTGACCAATAGCGGTGCGATCACCGGTGTCAACAGTCTGTCCCTGGGGCTGAACGGAACGCTGAATAATACCCGTGACATCAGCAGTAATGCGCTGACGCTCAGGGCCAATGACGTATTCAACCGCGGTACCCTGACGGGCGTGAACGGGCTGACGCTGGAGCTCGGCAATCATCTGGATAATCAGGGTGCGCTGAACAGCCAGGCGCTCGCCATTGCCGCCCGCGATGTGACCAACGGCGGACAGCTTAACGGCACACGCGACCTGAAACTGTCGCTGGACGGCACCCTAACCAACACCGGAGACCTCACCAGCCAGCGTATGGGCATCACTGCGCAGGACGTGCTCAACCACGGGCAGGTGCTGGGCTCAGACAATCTGCAAGTCGATCTGCGTAATAAACTGGATAACCGCGGGCTTATCAGCGGCAGCACCGCGTTGGGTATCGTTGCGAACCATATCGACCAGCAGGGGACGCTGGAAGCGCGGGCGCTGACGGTGGACGCGCAGGCGCTGGATAACCACGGCAAGATGCTGGGCGTCGATGCGCTGACGCTGGCGATTACGGGGACGGCGCGCAATCAGGGGAAATGGCTGAGTCAGGGCGCCAGCACGCTGACGGCGGATCGGGTTGACAATCACGGGCAGTGGCAGGCGAGTGACATCACGCTGCAGGCCAGTGAGCTGACTAACCGCGGACAGATTTTTGGTCTCAATGCGTTGTCGCTGAGCGCCACCAACGGCCTGACGAATCAGCAAAACGGGAAACTCCTGTCGCAGGGTATTGCGGTTTTACGCGCCGCGAGCGTGACAAACGACGGCGACGCGCAGGCAGACCGCCTGACGTTTGACGCCCAGCAACTGACCAACCGAGGGCGGATGCAGGGTGACCACGGGTTAGCCGTTACGCTGGATCGCGCCAACCCCGCCAGCCAGTTAACCAATCAGGGCACACTGCTCTCCGGCGGCGACGGCTGGCTGAGCGCCAGCCTGCTCGATAATCAGGGCACCGTGTCCGGCGTGGGTACGCTGACGTTCGACAGCGGTGCGATAAACAACGCGGGCACTGTGATTGCCGACGGGGCGCTGTCGCTCAATGGTGACTATCAGGGCGCAGGCCTGTTGCATACCGCCGACACCCTGACGCTGCGCGGCAATCAGCTGAACAACAGCGGACGCTGGGAAAGCCGGGCGCTGACGCTGAACGGCGGTTCGTTCAGCAACACTGGCACGGTTATCGGTGAGCGTAGTATCACGCTGGAACTGCGTGATGGCCTGATGGTCGGCGACACCGGCCAGCTGCTGACCAACGGGGCTCTGCAGGCACAGGCGGGCACGGTCATGAACGACGGGCGCTGGCAGGGCAACACGCTGGCGCTGACGGCCGATGACGTCGGGAATGCCGGCCAACTGCTGGGGCTGTCGGCACTGTCGCTGACGGCGAAAAACCGTCTGGACAATGCGAAAACCGGCAAGCTGCTCACACAGGGCCAGGCGGTGCTGAACGCGGCCGAGGCAAGCAACGAGGGTGAATGGCAGGCGGACAACCTGACGCTCGACGCGCAGCAACTGACCAACACCGGTCATATTCAGGGCGACCAGTCACTGACGCTGACGCTGGCAAACGGCGACGTCACCAATCAGGGCACACTGTGGAGTAAGAACGCCGATATTGCAGCCCGCACGCTGACCAACGCGGGTGAGATGACCGGCGTTGACGGTCTGCAACTGACGCTGGATGACGCCTTAACCAATCAGGGCACGCTGAGCAGCTATCACCTGACCGCGCAGGCCGGCAGGCTGAACAACAGCGGGAAAATCAACGGCCTTGACTATCTCGAACTGACAGTCGGTGACAGCCTCACCAATACCGGCACGCTGTACGGGGCGGCGCTGGCGCTGAACGCGAATGACCTGACCAACCGCGGCACGATGACGGGCGTGGACAGCCTGTCTCTGAACCTGAACGGAACGCTGAATAACACGCGTGACATCAGCAGCAATGCGCTGACGCTCAGGGCCAATGACGTCGTCAACCACGGCACCCTGACGGGGGTGAACGGACTGACGCTGCAGCTTGGCAATCATCTGGATAATCAGGGCGCGCTGAACAGCCAGGCGCTCGCTATTACTGCCCGCGACATGACCAACGGCGGACAGCTGAACGGCACCCGCAGCCTGCAGTTAACGCTCGATGGTGGCTTGACGAACACCGGTGACCTCATCAGCCAGCGCATCGATATTACCGCGCAGGATGTGCTCAACCACGGGCAGGTGCTGGGCTCGGCCGATCTGCAAGTCGATCTGCGTAATGCACTGGATAACCGCGGTTTAATCAGCGGCAGCACCACATTGGGTATCGTTGCGAACGATATCGACCAACAGGGGACGCTGGAAGCCCGCGCGCTGACGGTGGACGCGCAGACGCTGGATAACCACGGAAAAATGCTGGGCGTGGATGCGCTGACGCTGGCGATTACGGGGACGGCCCGCAATCAGGGGAAATGGCTGAGTCAGGGCAGCAGCACGCTGACGGCGGATCGGGTCGACAATAACGGCGGCCAGTGGCAGGCGGGCGACATCACGCTGCAGGCCAGCGAGCTGACTAACAGCGGACAGATTTTTGGTATTGATGGGTTGTCGCTGAGCGCCGCCAACGGCCTGACGAATCAGCAAAACGCGAAACTCTTGTCGCAGGGCGTCGCGGTATTGCGTGCGGCGACGGTGGAAAACGACGGTGACGTGCAGGCAGACCGCCTGACGTTTGAAGCACAGCAACTGACCAACCGCGGGCGGATACAGGGGGATAACGGGTTAGCCGTTATGCTGGACCGTACCAACCCCGCCAGCCGGTTAACCAATCAGGGGACGCTGCTCTCCGGCGGCGACAGCTGGCTGAGCGCCAGCCAGCTCGACAATCAGGGCACCGTGTCCGGCGTGGGTACGCTGACGCTCGACAGCGGTGCGATAAACAACACAGGCAACGTGATGGCCGACGGGGCGCTGACGCTCAACGGCGATTATCAGGGCGCAGGTCTGTTGCATACTGCCGACATCCTGACGCTGCGCGGCAATCAACTGCGCAATAGCGGACGCTGGGAAAGCCGGGCGCTGGCGCTAAACGGGGGGACGTTCAGTAACGCTGGCACGGTTATCGGTGAGCGCGGTATCACGCTAGAGCTGCGTGACGGCCTGACGGTTGGCAGCACCGGCCAACTGCTGACCAACGGGGCCCTGCAGGCGCAGGCAGGCAGTGTCAGTAACGACGGGTTCTGGCAGGGCAAGACGCTGGAACTGTCCGCAAACGACCTGACAAACGGCGGCTCGCTGCTCGGTCAGGACGGACTGCGTCTTGAGTTGCCGGGCACCTATCAGGGGAATGCACAGTCACGTCTGCTGAGCGACGGCGAGGCTGTTATCACGGCTGACCGTCTGAGCCAGAGCGGTGAGATAGCCGCGGGTACGCTGCACCTGACCACCACCGCGCTGGATAACAGCGGGCGCGTGCTGGGCAGCAATGGTCTGACGGTCACCAACCGTGATGAACTGATTAACCGCGCCGGAGCGGAACTGCTGACCAACGGCGCAGGCCGCCTCGACAGCGGTTCGCTGCGCAATGCCGGTACGCTGCAGGCCAACGACCTGCAACTGCGCGCGGGTGAAATCGACAATCAGGGTCGCATTCAGGGTACCGACGCGCTACGTCTGCTCGACGTGCTGCGCTATGTCGGCAATAAAAGCAGTCAGCTGCTCAGCAAAGGCGTCGCGACACTGAATGCCAAACAGACGGACAACGCTGGTTTATGGCAGGCGGGCACGCTGACGCTGGACGGTGACACGTTCCGCAATAGCGGCACGGTGGCGGGGCTGAACCGCCTGTCGCTCAGCGGCGACGCACTCAACAATCAGGGCGAACTGTTCTCGCAGGGCACGGTGTCGTTAACCGGCACGACGCTGGAAAACGGCGGCACGCTGACGGGCGTTGGCGGCTTTACGCTGAATCTCACTGAACGCGTGGATAACCTGACTACGGGGCGATTGCTGAGCGGCGGCACGGGCGAACTGACGACCGGCGTGCTGCGCAATCAGGGGCTGTGGCAGTCGGATGAATTACACCTGACCGCCCGTGACCTTGAACAGCAGGGCAATCTGCTGGGCGTACAGCGCGGGACGCTGCAGCTGAGCGGCTCGTATCAGGGCGCTCAGGGCAGCCAGCTGGTCAGCGGCGGTGACCTGAGTCTGACGGCACATGACATTACCAACCGCGGGCAAGTGCAGGGCAACACCCTGACGCTGGGCGCGGAGACGCTCGACAATCACGGCTCCCTGCGCGGCGACCGCGCGCTTAACGCCACCGTCACCGGTCAGTTTACCCATGCCTCGCAGTCGCGTTTAAGCAGCGACGGCACGCTGAGCGTGCAGGCAACGGCGCTGGACAATCAGGGCGACATCAAAGCGGCCACCACCACGCTGACGGGCAAGACGCTGGAAAACGGCGGCACGGTGCAGGGCATCGCGGCATTGCAACTGGACGCAACAGACCGCATCGTCAACCAGCAGGGCGGGCAGCTGTTGTCCGATGGCACCACCACGCTGAACTCGGCGGCAGTCGACAACCTCGGCTGGCTACAGGGGCGCGGACTGGTGGTGAACACCACACAGCTGACCCAGCAGGGCAACCTGATGGCGCAGGATAAACTGACGCTGAAAATTCCGCGGTGGGTGAATAACGGGCTGGTGCAGGCCGGTGAACTGGAGATTATCGCCGATGAACTCGACAACCACGGCACGCTGCTGGGGCTGACACAGCTGGCGCTGCAGACGCAGCGGCTGATTAACCGGCAAGGGGCGAAGCTCTACAGCGCGCAGGACCTGCGCCTGAAAACGCAGGAGATGCAGCAGGACGGACAGCTGGTGGCGCTGGGTAACCTGAGCGCCGACATTACCGGGCCGCTGACCTTCACCCAAAGCATGGCTGCCGGGAAACAGCTGACGCTGAACGTGGCGGGTGACCTCGACCAGCGCGGCACCCTGCAGGGGCAATCGGTCCAACTGACCAGTACTGGCACGCTGACCCATCAGGGCAATATTCTTGCGGGCGGCGGCGAATCGCGCCTCAGCGCCAAAGACATTGTACAGGCAGAGGCGGGCAGCATTCAGGCGGGTGGCAATCTGACGCTGGTCACTGATAACACGCTGAATAATAAAGGACTGATTGGTACCACGGGTGACCTGCTGGTGCAGGCCGGCGGCGTGTTACACAACAGCAGCATGCTGTATGCGGGCGGCAATATGCGCCTGCTGTCGGACTCGCTGACCAACGTGTTCGGCACCATTCTGGCGGGCAATAATCTGTGGGTGCAGCGCGATGCGCAGGGCAATGCCAGTACCTCGCTGCTCAACAGCTCCGGCACTATTGAAACGCAGTCTGGGGATATCACAATAAATACCGGTACGCTGACCAATCAGCGCGAAGGGTTGGTGGTGACGGAGAGTGAATCAAGACCCGTTGATTTACCTAGCGGTGTCGGTGGAACTTCTATTTTAGAATATATTGATGTCTATAACATAGACCAAACAAAAATCGGATACTACGTTAGCAGTGAATATTTTCCTGGTAATGCTGATGAATCATCATGGTATGTAGATACTTATTATTTTGCACCATATAGAGACTACTCTTTGAAGAAGTTTCTTGTTAACTCTAAAGGTGTGAAATTTAATAATGAGATTTTAAACAGGCAAGCCGTTATTTCATCTGGAGAAGGGGTTTCTATAAGGTCTGACTATTTTAGTAATGTTATTTCAACTATTAATGCAAATGGAAATATTTTATTAAAAGGTAGTGTGCTAGATAATAAATCCTATCAAACGGGAGAGGTTAATGAGTATCTAACTTATAGTTATAAGGGATATAGTCCTATTATATCTATAAAAGAGGGAGAAGAATGGATGGATTATGGGGGGATGTATATTTACCCCAGAGATCGTTATATAACATATACGCTAGATGGCACCCCAACCTATGAAAAAACCGTTGGTGAAAGCTATAACGCGTTAATTCAGGCGGGCGGCACCATTACCGCCGACATTAAACAAGACATCAGCAATACCACGTTGCAGCCGGGCAGCGGCGGGTTTATGCCAGCGACCACCAAACCGGTGCTGGATGCCATCACCACGCTGTCGCCATTGCAGAAACAGACCACGCGCCAACTGGTCAGTCAGGATTCGTCGTTTAATGCCGGGGCGGTCGACGTCACCCAAGCAGGAAGCGGACCGGCGACGCTGGCGGGCAATGCCGCAGGCGTGGCGGCGACGGGCAAAACTGTCACGCTGACCCAGCAGTCTGGCACCGCATTGCAAACCGGCGCGCAGGCGGCCAACATCACCACGGCCATCGCGGCGCCGAATACTGCCGGGCCGCTGACGCTCAACACCGGTGACGCAGTGGTGTTATCGCCTTCTGCTTCCGGCCACGTCAGTAATCCTGATGCGGTCACGCTGACGCCACAGTCTGGCACTGCGCTGCAAACCGGCGCGCAGGCGGACAACATCACGGCGACGATTACGGCACCGAATACTACAGGGCCGCTGACGCTGAACACCGGTGATACAGTGGTGTTACAACCTTCAACCTCCGGCCACGTCAGCAACCCTGATGCCGTTGCGCTGTCGTCGACGGGTCAACGGCCTGATGCGGGCAAGAGCCTGACGCCGGTTAACGTGGACAACACCGCAACGGGTGTAACGATAGCAGGCACGGTAGGTACTCCCGCCACATTGACCACACCGGGCATGGCCGCGATTGATGCACCGAAGCCGACGGTCAGTGCAGACACCCCGCCGGGCGGGGCGACGCCTTCTGCGCCACCACTGCTTTCTGCCGCAGACCTGCTGAGCGCCATCGGCAACGGCCTGCAAAACCTGAGCACCAACCCGCTTGCCGAGTACCCGCTGCCGACCGGCAATAACGGGCTGCTGGTTGTCGATCCAAATGCCGACAGCCGCTACCTGATCCACACCAACCCGAAACTGGAACAGCTGGGACAGGTCGACAATGCGCTGTTCAGCGATCTGCAGACGCTGCTGGGGCAACAGCCGTCAACGGTGGTGCCGGTTGAGACGCGCTCGCAGTGGACGCAGGCCGACCGGGTGCTGGGCTCGTCCTATCTGCTGGACAAGCTGAATCTGGATGCGGATCACGATTACCGCTTCCTCGGGGATGCGGAGTTTGATACCCGCTACATCAGCCAGGCGGTATTAAAACAGAGCGGACAGCGTTACCTGAACGGCACCGGCTCCGATTTGGCACAGATGCAAATGCTGCTGGATAACGCGGCGGCAGCGCAGAAAGGCATGAACCTGCAACTGGGCGTCAGCCTGACGCCGGATCAGGTCGCGAACCTCAGCCAGAGCCTGGTCTGGTGGGAAAATATCGAGGTCAACGGGCAGACCGTACTGGCACCGAAGCTGTATCTGGCGCAGGCGGATAAAAGTAACCTGCAGGGCAGCGCGATTGTCGCGAACAAGGTTGAACTGAACGCCGGCGGCAGCGTCACCAACAGCGGTACGCTCAGGGCGGTCGACGTGCTGGCAATCGCCAGCGGCGACAGGATTGATAACCACGAAGGCGGCCTGATCAAGTCAGACGGCGGCCTGAATCTGGTGGCGCTCAACAACATCACCAACAGCGGCAGCCGGATTGAAGGCAGCACGCTGCAGCTCGCCAGCATCAACGGCGATATCATCAACCGCACCGAAAGCCGCAACTTCCAGACCGCGCAGCCGACCTCATCGCGCAGCGGCACCGGCTCGCTGGTCTTCACCGAACTGGGCAAAACCGCCGAAATCGTCGCGGGCAACAGCCTGACGCTCAGCGCGGGCAAGGATATCCGCAACGTGGCGGCCACGCTCAACGCCGGGCAGGACATGGCACTGAACGCCAAAGGCAATGTGGCGATGGAGGCGCTGACGCTGACCAACAACCGTGTCGATATCGGCTGGGGCAGCAGCACCGCGCTGAATACCTCTGTTTCAGGCAGTACCGTCACGGCGGGCGGTGCGCTGAAAGCCGTCGCGGGGCAGGATATTCAGATTGATGCCAGCGCGCTTTCCGGCGGCACGGCGCTGTCGCTGGCAGCGGGTAACGATATTCGCCTGACGGCGCAGGACACGCTGAAAGAGACGCTGTATCAGGGCGGCAGCACCGCGCAGCGTCGCACGCAGGACGTGGCAAACAGCCAGCTCCTGACCGGCGGCGATCTGAATCTGGTGGCGGGACGGGATGTGCTGTCCGAAGCAGCCAGCCTGAACGCCAAAGGCAATGCGACACTGGCGGCCGGACGTGACCTGAATCTGCTGTCTGAAACCGAAGAAACCTACAGCGGCAACTGGTGGAACCGTCACGCCGACTGGCAGCAAAACATCACCCAGCAGAGTACTGAGCTGACGGCTGGAAAAGGTCTGAACCTGCAGGCGGGCAGAGATATCAATCTGCAGGCGGCACAGGGCGTGGCGAGCGGCGCGGTGACGGTACAGGCGGGTAACGACATCAACCTGCTGTCGGCCACCGAAACGCAGCACACCTTCTTTGAAGAAACGAAGGTCAAGAAAAAAGCCTTCTCGAAGACGGTGACGCATACGCTGCAGGAAACGTTGCAAACCAATGAGAAAGGCAGTCTGTTGTCGGGTGACAGTGTCACGATGGCGGCCAATCAGGATATCAACCTGCAAGGCTCCTCCGTGGTCGGTGACAAACAGGTCTCGCTGCTGGCGAATAATGATGTCAACACCGCTGCCAGCGTCGAGAACTACCAGAACTATGAAGAGCACAGCAAGAAAAAAAGCGGGCTGTTTAGCGGCGGCGGCATTGGCTTTACCATCGGTTCAACCTCGACGAGCCAGAAACTGCGCGATCAGGCCGCGACACAAAGCCAGAGCATCAGCACCCTCGGCAGTACGACCGACTCGGTGACGGTGAAGGCCGGGAACGATGTCACGATCAGCGGCACCGATATGGTGGCCGGAAAAGACATCTTCCTGCAAGGCAACAATGTCACAATCGATCCGGGCTATGACACGCGTAAACAGCAGCAGGAGTTTCAGCAGAAAACCGCGGGTCTGACCGTGGCGCTGTCCGGAGTGGTGGGCTCGGCGCTCAACAGCGCGGTGCAGAGCCTTCAGGCGGCGAAAAGTGAAAGCGATGGCCGGCTGGCGCTGCTTCAGGGTATGAAGGCCGGGCTGGCGGGGTATCAGGCCTATCAGGGCAGCCAGTCCGAGCTGAACAACAAAGGGGAAGCGTCTTTTGTTGGCGTCAGTATTTCTCTCGGGGCACAAAACTCACGCTCCAGCCAGACCAGCGAGCAGAAGCAGAGCTTTGGCTCGACGCTCAATGCGGCGGGGGATATTGGCATTGAATCGCGCACCGGGGATATCACGGTCGCGGGCAGCCAGCTTAAGGCGGGCGGCGATGTCCTGATGAACGCGGCGCAGGATATCCACCTGCTCTCGGCGCGTAACAGCGAGGATATCAGCGGTAAAAACAGCAGCAGCGGCGGGAATATCGGCATCAGCCTGGGCTTAAGCAACGGGAGCGCGGGGCTCAGCATTTTCGCCAACGTTAATGCGGCGAAAGGGCGAGAAACCGGCACGGGCAACACCTGGTCAGAAACCACGGTGGATGCGGGCAACCACGTCACGCTGAAAAGCGAGCGCGACACGCGGCTGACTGGCGCGCAGGTGAACGGCGGGCGCATCGATGTTGACGCCGGGCGTAACCTGCTGCTGCAAAGTCAGCAGGACAGCGACCGCTATGATTCCAAACAGACCAGCGTGGCCGCCGGCGGCAGCTTCACCTGGGGATCGATGAGTGGCAGTGGTTACCTCAGCGCCAGCAAGGACAAGATCCACAGCAACTATGACAGCGTGCAGCAGCAGACCGGGTTCTTTGCCGGTAAAGACGGATTTGGTATAAAAACCGGTGAACATACCCAGCTTGACGCTGCGGTAATTGGCTCCACTGCCAGCGCAGAGAAAAACCGGCTGGAAACGGGGACGCTCGGCTGGAGCGGGCTCAACAACAAAGCCGAGTTCAAGGTGGAGCACAGTGGCATCGGCCTCAGCGCGAGCCCCTCTATGAGTGGCAGTATGCTCTCGACGCTGGCGATGACGGTCCCGTCGGCGCTGATGTCGCTGGGTAATAGCGGCAGTGCCGCCAGCACCACCTATGCGGCGGTGAGCGATGGCACCTTGTTGTTGCGGGATACGGCGAAGCAGGTGCAGGATATCGCTACGCTGAGCCGTGACGTTGAGCACGCGAACAACGCGCTCAGCCCGATCTTTAACAAAGAGAAAGAGCAGAAACGCCTGAAACAGGCGCAGCTGATTGGCGAAATCGGCGCGCAGGTGATGGATATCGTGCGCACGGAAGGCGAGCTGAAAGCGCAGAAAGCGGCGGAAGCCAAGGGCGACGCCAAAGTCAAGCGTCCGCAGGACGGTGATTCGGTGCAGGAATGGGAAGTCTATAAAAAGGCGCTGACGGAATCGCCGACCTATAAAGCCGAGATGCAGAAATACGGCACAGGGAGTGATTTCCAGCGTGCGGCACAGGCGGCCACGGCGGCAATTCAGGCCCTGGCGGGCGGGGACATTCAGAAAGCGATTGCCAGCGGTGCATCACCGTATCTGGCGCAACTGGTGAAAGACGTCACGCTACCGAAGGACGAAAGCAAAATCACGGCGTCGGATATCGCGGCCAACGCGATGGCGCACGCGGTGGTGGGTGCAGTAGTCGCGCAGCTGTCGGGGCAGGATGCGGCAGCAGGGGCGATTGGTGCCTCCAGCGGCGAACTGGCCGCCCGTGCGATTATGGCTGATCAATACCCCGGCAAGACGGCGAACGACCTGACGGAAGAGGAAAAGCAGTCGGTCAGCGCGCTTTCCACGCTGGCCTCCGGGCTGGTATCCGGTCTGGCAAGCAACAGCACCGCTTCCGCCGCCAGCGGCGCGCAGTCCGGGCGTAATGCGGTGGAGAATAACTCGCTGTCGCTGGTTGCGCGCGGTTGTGCCGCTCTCTCACCGTGCCGGACTAAGGTTGCAGAGCAGTTACTGGAGATAGGTGCTAAAGCCGGAATAGCTGGTCTTGCCGGAGCGGCCATCAAGGATGTTGCTGATAAGATGACCTCTGACGAGCTGGATCATCTTGTTACCCTAGAAATGATGGGCAATGATGAGATCACCGTGAAGTATCTGAACTCGCTTCAGGATAAATACGGTTCTGAAAATGCTTCCAATCCGAATTTAGGTAAGGATCTGACTAACGAGCAAAAAGCGGAACTGGGCGGTACAGGTTCAGGTACGCCGGGCGGTTGGGAGCCTCAGGATGAAGAGAATGCCCGTAATAGTGACTCTTCATCAGATCCTAAAAGTAGATCACAGTATGAGCAATATGTGGATTCGTTACGTGCATCAATGGAAAAGCCCAATGTTAAGGATGATAATCTTAAAAACATAATCAATGATTTATATAGGCCAAATGCCAAAGTTGGTAGTGGAAGTACCGCGGATGCTGTTCGCTATGAATTAGCTACGGGCGAAAAAGTTGGCGGAAGGGGGCATGTTGAAAAAGCGCAAACATACTCCAAGGCTCTTCAAGATTGGTTGAATAAAAATCCTCAGGCCTCTTCAAGTGATAGAGCTGCGGCGGAAAACGTTCTGAAAGATATGCAAAATGCTCTTAAGGGTAAGAAGTGATGGATAAGCATGTTAATGAGTATCTGAGTATCTTTACTCAGAAGTCGGAATATATAAAAAATGAAGTAAATAAGAGTGTCGAATATTGGTACCCAGATCCTCCGCCGACAATTTTATTATTTTCGCTAGTAGGTAAAGCGCTAGTGAGCCAATTAGCCTCATTAGAGCAGTCAGACAAATCAATTTTTTTCCAGCACATCGAAACCGGAATGGTGTCAGATAATGATGATTTGGCAACGGCGGTAGCAACTGGTCTTATTGAATCTTTAGTTACAGCTACCGATGAAAATGAGTCTGTGTGGAAAGAAGTTGAAAGTTGTCTCCATACTGAATCAAAAAAGCACGCACTATCGTGGAAAAATTTTGGGCAGTAATAGAATTTACCTGACTCAATAAAAGTAATCGTAAAAATCCCGGCCCCTAAAAAGGCTGGGATTTTTTTGCCTGTCACTCAGCCACAATGCGTATCACCAGTTGCCCCTGTTCAACGGTGATGATGACCGGGGTATCGGTCGCAAATCCTGCCGCGTCGAGCCAGTTGCCCTGAAGGTGCAGGCTGGGGCTGTAATAGCGCGTCATATTGTTGCGGTCGGCGTGACGACGGCACCTTGTTGTTGCGGGATACGGCGAAGCAGGTGCAGGATATCACTACGCTGAGCCGTGACGTTGAGCACGCGAACAACGCGCTCAGCCCGATCTTTAACAAAGAGAAAGAGCAGAAACGCCTGAAACAGGCGCAGCTGATTGGCGAAATCGGCGCGCAGGTGATGGATATCGTGCGCACGGAAGGCGAGCTGAAAGCGCAGAAAGCGGCGGAAGCCAAGGGCGACGCCAAAGTCAAGCGTCCGCAGGACGGTGATTCGGTGCAGGAATGGGAAGTCTATAAAAAGGCGCTGACGGAATCGCCGACCTACAAAGCCGAGATGAAGAAATACGGCACAGGCAGTGATTTCCAGCGTGCGGCACAGGCAGCCACGGCGGCGATCCAGGCACTGGCGGGCGGGGACATTCAGAAAGCGATTGCCAGCGGTGCATCACCGTATCTGGCGCAGCTGGTGAAAGACGTCACGATACCGAAGGATGAAAGCAAAATCACGGCGTCGGATATCGCGGCCAACGCGATGGCGCACGCGGTGGTGGGTGCAGTAGTCGCGCAGCTGTCGGGGCAGGATGCGGCAGCAGGGGCGATTGGTGCCTCCAGCGGCGAACTGGCCGCCCGTGCGATTATGGCCGCACAATATCCCGGCAAGACGGCGAACGACCTGACGGAAGAGGAAAAGCAGTCGGTCAGCGCGCTTTCCACGCTGGCCTCCGGGCTGGTATCCGGCCTGGCGAGCAACAGCACCGCTTCCGCCGCCAGCGGCGCGCAGTCCGGGCGCAATGCGGTGGAGAATAATCTCTTTGGTAAAGTGTTGGTTGAAGGATGTGCTATAGCGGCACCATGCCGAACTAAGGTAGCGGAGCAGTTACTTGAAATCGGCGTAAAAGCGGGTATTACTGCTGTTGTAGCGAAAGAAATCGCAGACAAGCTCTCGACGGAGGAACTGGAGCATCTCATCACACTGAAAATGATGGGTAATGATGAGATCACAGTGAGATATCTGAGCTCGCTTCAGGATAAATATTTGCCTTCTCATACAGGTGGTGACCAGATAGCGGAATCAGGTCCAACCAATACAGGAGGAAATCAGTTACCTGAACAGGGAGCAAATCATACTGGTAATGATAATGGTCAGATTAATACCGGGCCCAACCATACTGGTGGTGATCAGATTGTAGGGCAATTACCTAATAATACGGGTAATACTGAAGGTGCTCCTGATTTACCGAATAATATGATAAGTGATGGGCTTGATAATGGAGCAGAAAAACCATCTAATATAAAAGTGGCTGATGATAAATATTTGAAAAAAAATGGGGTGGATGCCCATCAAATTAAAAAAGACTTTTTGGGTTCTAAGGCCGAAATTAAGTTGTATGACATTTATGTCGATAAAGATAGTGGGCAGTTGTGGATTTTCAGGAAAGGTGGTAAAGGTGAGGGTGTTCCAACTGGTGAGTTCATAAATAATTAGGGTAATCGGATGGATAAGACAAAGGTAAAAGCAGAGTTCTCTGTTTGTGGTGATGTTTTTGACCCTGGTGAGATAACTAAGTTATTAGGGATTGAACCAGCAGAGGTTAATATAAAAGGTATCATCAGTGGAACAAGAAAAAGACCGAGTGTCGAGACTAGTTGGTCAATATGTACAGAGAAAGAAGAGTCATATGATGTCAATGAACAAACGAAAAAATTGTTGTTTTTACTGAAGGATAAAACTGATGTTTTAGATGAAATAAAAGAAAGATATGATGTCACATTCATCCTTTCACTTTTAGTCGAAATAGAGAATGGTGAAAAACCAGCAATTTACTGGACAGCAGAAACAAATCGATTCTTAGGGAAGATAGGTGCGGAAAGTTCAGTTGATTTATACATCTATAGCTAGAAATTAAAATCTTGTCCTCTAAAAGGGGCGGGATTATTTATTCACAATACGGATCAGAAGCTGGCTGTACTCAATGGTGGTAACTACCGGGGGATCTGTCCAATATCCTGCGGTTTCCAGCCAGTACCTAGATGAGTTGCAGCCTTGGTTGTCTGGATGAAAGACATTTGATGGTATTTCTGAATCTGTAGTGGATTTCTCACATAAATCAAAGGTCCAGCTTATTGATTTAAATAAATATAATGATGGTAGTGAATTAACGATATGAGTAAATATTATACAGAGAAACTATTTTCATATCCCGACAACGCGCCACTGGGAGATGATGAATTCTCAACCGCTGATTGGTGGAGAGTCAAAAAATTAAATGAACATCAATATATTTTTTCCTGTTTGTCAGGAGCTCAGGGAGTTGGAGAACAGAAAGTGAAAATTATAGAGAGTGAATATAATCAGTTGGTTAATGGTGAGTTAACAGCAAATGACATCTGTATGAAATATAAAATTGGCTAAGCTAATGTGTGTGACAGTAAGAATCCTGTTTGTGGTTATTACATCTAAGTTCTAAATTTTCAAATTTTCCTGCTCAGTGGCCGGTAATGTGCAGGATATCACCACGCTGAGCCGTGAAGTTGAGCACGTGAAAAACGTGCTTTAACAAAGAGAAAGAGCAAAAACGCCTGAACAGGCACATCGGTGCGCAGGTGATGAATGTCGTGCGTACAGAAGGTTAACCTTGTCTCAGGCAGATAAGGCAAAGATTGTTATCTTGAGGTAAAAATGGCTGGATTTTTGTATTTTTCAAAAAATAACGGTGTGTCATTGGGGTCTTCAGCAATTGATGTTATTGCTGAATATTTACGCTCCTACATCAGCCAGATAAGCAAAGAGATTATGGAGGAAATCTATGAAACATATGATTTATACGATCAAACCTTAGATTTCTCTAAACTATCGAAACCTGACTATATGCAATGCTATAGGAATATAGAAAAAGCAATAGAAATCGATCTTAAGGCCAATCCTGTGATAAATAATCGTCCACAAGACTGGATTTTTAAGGCTTGGCATGAAGAAATCAAGCCCAAAATGCAGGCATCACCTTTGTATGATCCTGAAATATTGGATAAGTAATTCTATATATAACAAGGTCATTCGCTAAAAATGGCTAAAATATCCTAATTGGCCATCATTTTTATAGTTTTCTATAGGTATGGTTCTCTTCAGTCGAAGGATGGAAATAATATGATCCCCATCGGATATTTAGCTAAAAGAGTCGCGTTAAAGCCGGACTGGCTTAACGCCGATCAGGTAAAGGACATTTACTCGGTGAGCTGCTGTGTCTCTGATGCCTTTTGTGAATATATTCAGTTTTGGCGACATAATGGCTACTGGCTGTTTGATTCACCGGAGGTAATTTATTCTCTTGCAAGAGAACAAGGAATTGATCTGGCTGATACTACGATGTTTTATTACGAGGCATACGAGTATCAGTATGATGAAGATACAGTAGAATGGAGTCTGTTCGAGCCGGAAGCATCTTTTGATACCGATGTGAAGATACCACAGCAAAAAGTGTTGCAGGGTTTTGATATTGTCTCTTTCCACCTTGAGCAATCACCGGAGTGTTCCTATTTATCCTGCAACCATATGGCACAGGATCTGGAGGTCAATGAGCATTGCCTGCTGGCGTCTTTTGATGAGGCAAAAAAACATCTGGAAAGTGGCGTTTTTTACGGCTGTGAACCGGGCCCATGCAGAATATTTGCAGTGTATTCGGTGCCGTACGCGCAATAAGTTGATATAGAATATGACGAAAATCAGACAGATTAGGGATGTGCATTATATGAATAGGGGATTGGTTCAGCAGGCATTTAACGCTTTTTTTAATCGAGCTGCCTGTGCCACCGTGGCTGATTTTGATCTGTTCCAGCGTTATTTATCTGAGCTTCGAACCTATATCGCCGAGCTTGAACTGGCTTACGATCCCGTCGACCAATGGTCGTTAGCGGAACTGGAAAAAACGGCGGAGTTTTTACGGTATAATCAGCAGTGGATTGCCGGTGCAGAACAAATAAAAGCGCCGTTGCAGCAAGCGTTCGCAATTATTGCGCAGCATCGGGTGTTTCTGGATGAATATGGTCTGCTCCCGGATTATCTTGACTTGACGTTATGCCAGAAAATGTATTCTCCGGTAATGTTTTTCCCTCTGTGTGAAAATAAATTACAATCCTAATATTATCATTTTGGCATGGTATTAATCAATATCATTGGAATTGAAATAATTTTATAAGATAAATAATTCCATCCTATGTTTTTATATTGCATCTATCCCTACCTGAAAGTGTCATCTCATTTTAGCTATTCAATATTTTTAACTATATTGTTCGCTTTTTCTTCGTATGTGTTTTTATTTAATCCTGTAAACTCAAGGCTAAATACCCCAATGGAAACGGGGGAGATGATCCTCGGATGGGAGATATATCAATGAAGGACTATGCGCTTTCTATTCTGATTTATTTTTGACGATCCTCTAACGTCGATCCAATCCTGCGCGTCGCTGACTCGCGATTCGCTGGCTACACCGTTGCCGTTTTAACGGCTGCTATCTGTCGTTTGTCGGTACGGGTTTTATTCATTAAGTGAAGGAAATCACAATGCAATACACTGGGAAGTACCTGAAGAAAACAGTGCTGATGCTAGCCATGATGGCCGGTCTCAGCGTCGGACAAAGTCAGGCGGGCGTCGAAATTGAGACGCGTTCGCTGGATCAAATCTATCAGAGTGCGTTGAGAGAAGGCGGTACGGTCACCGTGTATGCCGGTGGCGATGTGCAGTCACAGCAGGCTGGCTTCAAGCGGGCATTTGAGACGCGTTTTCCTGGCATGAAACTGAATGTGATTGTCGATTACAGCAAATACCATGATGCCCGTATCGATAACCAACTGGCGACCGGCACACTGATTCCTGATGTGGTGCAACTGCAAACGGTGCAGAACTTCCCGCGCTGGAAAAAGGAAGGCGTGTTGCTGAACTACAAAGCGCGTGGCTGGGACAAAATTTACCCGGAATTTCGTGATGCAGATGGTGCCTGGACTGGTGCCTATGTCATCGCATTCAGTAATTTGGTCAACACCCAGCTTCTCGATGAAAAATCCTGGCCGCGCGAGGTTAATGATTACCTTCGTCCCAATCTGAGAGGTAATTTGATTCTGGCTTATCCGAACGACGACGATGCGGTGCTGTTCTGGTACAAGCTGGCCGTGGATAAATACGGCTGGGATTTTGTTAAAAAATTGCAGGAGCAGGATCCCGTCTACGTGCGCGGCACCAACGTACCTGGTGCTGAGATCGCGACAGGAAAATATAGCGCGACGTTTACCAGTTCCGGAGCGCTCGTTCCGGCAGCCGATGCTGTGACCCGCTTTGTTCTGCCGAAGTCCGATCCTTTTGTTTCCTGGGCGCAACGTGCCGCTATCTTCAAACAGGCTAAACACCCGGAAAGCGCCAAGCTGTACCTAAGCTGGGTGCTGGATCCGCAAACGCAAACTCAGGTCTCGCGTATGTGGTCGGTGCGTACCGATGTTGAGCCGCCAGTGGGCTACAAACATATCTGGGAATACCGTAACACCCGCCCTCAGGCTTTCGCTGATTTCATGTACGATCGCGGTGCCGTAGAACGTTTTCGCTCACAGCTGAGTTTGTATGTGGGGGAAGCAAAAGGCGAACCGACTCCGGGATGGCTCGGCGTGCACCCAGAGGTGCCTCTGGTTAACTAACGCTTAAAATTATTGCGTTACTTCATGCTGGTCACGTTCATCGTGGCCGGCATTACGTTCTGTAAGCTCCACATGTTAAGCAGCATATGATTAAGAATTACATGATTAAGAATCACACCTGATAATGACGGTCTTGTTCGGTGAATAATTGAGCAGGATAACAAGAGGGGATTGCCAATGGCAGCGAACCACCATTGGCATGTTGAGGGTTAACGCTTATTTCTTGTTGTTGGGTTTCAAGGTTTCGCCAACGTTCAACAGAAAGATCTCGTTATCGCGAGTGGACACGCGGGTTGAGCCATCTTCCATACGGTAGCCGCCTTCGGTGAAGCCCGCACCATTCAGGAATGGTGCAACGGACTGTGGTTTATTGCGTACCGCCGCTTCCAGCGCTAACAAAGCGTAAGGCTCGATGGTATCGACATCGGCATATTGTCGGTTGGGATCGGCCATGAAGAAACCGTTTTGATAACGCGTGCTGATAATGTTATCGCCCACTTTTTCCGCCAGCGACAAATAGTCTTTCACTTTACTCGCCTGATACAGATCCAGCAGCGCGAACAGGGCGTAAGGATCGTTGTTCTTGGTAGCGAGATCCACTTTGACATCGTTACCCGGCGCTGAACCTAACTCACCCAGCCCCTGTGCGCGAGCGATGCCGCGTGCGACACGCCACAGCTCGGCGTCCGGTAAAACGGTATAGGCACGAGAATACGAAAGCAGGAATGAATTATCCGCAGGATAAGGCTTGATCACGGTGCCTTTTTTGCCGTAGTAGCCATCACGCGGCAGAACGTAATTGGAGAGATCTTTGCCGTTAGCGAGCATCGGGCGGAACGTATTATCGGACTCGTTGTAGGCATACTTGGCAAAGGCTTTCAGGCCATCGGTTGTCCACGTCAGAAGTTCCTTGCCTTCCGCCCCTAAATCTTTACCCAACTGGAGCTGCATGAGCGCATTTTCGGAATAGATCGTGCTGGTGCGTCCTTTCAGCATCATATTGCCTTCCAGCGCGGTAGGACCGAACTCTGGGCCGAATTGACGCTGGGCGCGATCGCCATATTTGGAATGCGTATCGGCATCGTCGGTGGTTTCATCGCGCTTCAGCGCCTGCGTAAACTGATACACGCCGAGTCCAGTCGCTTTATCCCGCGGCAGCACATACTGCTGTGCCAGACGTTTTGCCCAGACCAGCGCGCCGTCTTCTTTATTGTATTTGTACAGCAGCGAGGCGGAATAGATCAGATCGTTACCCGCATTCAGGAAGCTGAGGCCTTTGGTGGCGAAGAAGGGCGGCTGTTGCTCAAACGGGCTTTGCCAGAGCGCACCCATTTTTTGTCCGTATTTACCGTGGCGACTGGTTTCCATGATATTCCAGTCATAAACGTGCGCATTCCAGAAACCGCGAATAAAGCGTGCGGTTGCGTCTTTATCGACGCTGAACATCAAATCGTAGTAGGGATAGGCATTTTTCAGCTCATGCACCATCTCTTTTTCGCTCGGGCCTTCCGGCTGTAGCGTTTTTAGATCCACAAAACGGTGGCCGCCCCAAATCAGCAGGCCGCTCTCATCCTGATAATGTTGAAAGTGATACTTCACTATCGCTTCGGCACGCTGCTTATAGCTAGGGTTGCCGCTCAGGTTGCTGAGCCCGACCAGTACGCGCATCAGGTTCTGTTGTGCGGAGAAGTTGGAGAGCACGGCCTGACGACCATCAGGGAAAATCCACTCCATCTGTTTGCCCGTACGCGGATCGACACCATCCGCAAGTAATGGCGTAGGCGACTGACCGTGATAGTGGTCGCCAGCTTTGGTCAGCACGTTATCAACATACTGATTGACGATGGTGAGACGGTCAGGCGTAGCGGCGCTGGCCTGTAAAGCAACCAGACCCGCAAGGAGTGACAGCGCAAATCTTTTCATTTTATCTACCTGTAACTGTAACGATGATTCATCCAGAGCTGTAATAAAGGGATCCCGCTATGAACAGGATCCCCGAGAAAGATGGCATAGCAGTAAGCTGTTGTTAGAAAGGTAAGCCGTGGTTAGAACGTATAGGTGAAGCCGACTTTTCCTTTCCCTTCACGTGATTTCACATCGCGTCCGCTGGCCACATCTTCAACGCCAACGTGTGCAGTCCAGTTGTCGTTGATGGTGTAAGACACGTCGAAATCCTGTTGGTAGTCATGCTTTTTGTTGTTTTGCAGCACGTAATCCGCGTGATAGTAGTAAGCGGTGTACGCCAGCGTGAAATTGTCGAAACCTTTGTAGGCCACGCCCGCTTCATAGCGGTGACGGTGAGTGTCATCATCCGTGCTGGTACGTTTGCTGCGGGTAATTTTTCTGAGGTCATAGCGATATTGCGCATGAAGATCCGTCTTATCAGTCACAGCCCAGGTCAATTTCAAACCTGGCGTATAGCGTGCGCCGGAACTCTGGCTAGCGCCGATATCACCCACGGTGCCTTCGCCGCTGGTGCCGCCGGAATAGAAGCGCGCTTCCAGATTCGGCGTCAGGGTTAATTCAGGCGTTAAGTTGTAGGCATAGCCGGTATAAAAAGCATAAGAATTCGAGACGACATCATCGATGGTCAGATCTTTATTCTTATTATAAAAATTCAGCTCAACGCCAACATACAGGCCATTATCCATAAAATGCCGCATACCGATTTCATCACCGTGATAGCGATTCATTGTTCCCCAGCTATGTTCATAGCTGAGTTTGGTATCAGAGGCAGACGCGGAAATAGCATAAATTTGGGCAAAGAGAATACCGGCCACAAGGTAGCGTTTTTTCATTATGGGCACCATTAATATTGATCGTTAATTATGAAAATTGTGCGCTGATAGACAAAATTCATTCATGAATTCATTTTCTTCATCAACACGGCACGAAATACGGTATATTTCCTTTATAAAATTCTGTGTTTGTTAGAAAACGTAGTTGAAACCAACTTTGATTTTCCCCTGACGGCTTGATGATGTGCTGGATTGGCTAATATCATCATACTCAATGTAAGGAGTTAGCTGTTTGTTTAACTTATATTGAACTTTGAACTGATGTTCATAATCCGTTTTCCCATTATCGTAAACCGCGTATTCTCTTTCCGTGAATTCACCCTTGCTGTATTTATACGATTTTGTGGTGTTATCACCGATGTAGTAGTTAAAGACGTAAGTCAGATTAATTTTATCCAAACCGGAATACGTTACCCCCGCATCCAGGCGATGACGTCCGGTGTCCGATTTTGACAAATAAGATTCCCCTGCGTAACCATATTTGTCAGATGCGGAAATGGTCGAATAACGCGAACTGCGGGAAGGCTTTTTATATTCATAGCGGTAGCGGCCATAAGTGGACCAGTCGCTGTTAATTCGGTAGTTATATTTCAGCCCCGGCTGATACATCATGGTTGAATTGCCGATGGAGAATTCGAAGCTCGGCGTTAAGGTGGCAGCCTTGCTTAACTTGAAGTCTTTGCCGATCACCATGCCGCCAGAGCCGCCCTGCATGTCATCATAGGCAACGTCGTAGTTGCTGTTCCCGCCCGCTGACGTACTGAATTTGACTTCGTACGACCAGCCGTTAGTTTTCTTATGAATCAGCTTGATAGAGTCTGAGTGGCGGCGGTCTTCCGTCTTCCAGTTGTGTTCATACTGGAAGGTGGTTTTGCCGTCGGTTTCTGCCTGGACGAGGAACGGCGTGAATCCGGCACAAACGATGAGTAGGTTACGTGTGTATATTTTCATTCTGTCTTTCTCTTTTTTGATGAATAAATAATATTATTGGCGAGCGCAGTCTCTATCTTTAAAACCAGACAGTTGATGTCATTTTTTGGGCGTAAAAATAGAATCACCAGGAATGATGATGACGCCATTTATAATGTCAGGCAGGGCTTTCTCCCTGGTAAATCAGGTTGCTATCAATGCATTGATGACTCCTTATATACGACGTAGCTTATGCGTATTTCAATCAGCGAAATGGCTTATGCTGATGAGTGAATGTTGATAATTCCCACCGTTTACCGGTTAGTCTAATTATCAGCAGACTTGATAATTAGGGTGAGTGGCATTATGGTGAAAAGGAAACGTTGTTTCATTTATGTGGATCACACATTTGGTTACTCTTTGAAATTTTTTGTAATCATTTGGTCTGGTTATTGTAAGCGTCAGGAATAGACGTAACGGAGAAAATGGTTTTCAGAGAAGAGGAGGTGTCTCTTGAATGTTAATGATGATAGTGATATGTAATTGAACAACACTTAACCTGTGATCTGCCTTATTTCCCCACCATCATTCCGAGAATATTCTGTGGAAAGCGATTTCCATAAAAATGAATAAGCGGTCAATAGCCATCAAATGCCCCTAAATATCGTCAGGAACTTATCGTAGTTTTACGCCACTCAACGCTTAGTTATCTCCGTCATGCTGCGATCGGCACGTTTGCAGGCCTTTCTGTGTTTGCATGATGCGGGAGATCCGTTTGTTAATCCTGACGACAGCAGAATGGGGACGTGAATGATCAATCGTATTGAGGGCGGAAGCCGTTGGGGAAGTGCCGCGCCTTTGCCTGCGCAACATAATACAGAGGCTAGCAGTCTGGGTGGACAGCAGGCAGCATCGCCAGCTATGCGGTCGGGTTCACGTTCCATCGATTTTGGCGCTGTGTCGCCAAACATACCGCAGATTCCCTCTGATTTGAGAACGATGGCACCCACGCGCGCGCTGCCAACCATGCAGATTGCAGACAGCTCGCTGATTGCGGAGCCGAAACCGATCGTCGATCTTCAGGCGATAGATAGCTCGGAGTACAGTAACGCGAAGGCATTGGAAAAGTGGTCGGCGCTTCTGAGCGATCTGCCAGAAAATGAACGCGAGAAGGCGGCAAAGGCGCTGAATCGCCCGCTGGCAGCGGCGAAAATGCTACAGGATGGCGGGACTAACGCGGAAAAAGCGCTCATCTACCTGCGTGAAAATCCTGCAATCTATACGGCGATGGATACGGCAAAAGATGGCGGCAGAGCCGACGGACATATCTCGAATCGTGATACCAAATCCTTTATTAAAAACATGGAGCGGCGCGCCAACGATGCCAGCCACGCCGTAAAGGACTATAGGGAGAAAAATCCGGCAGCCGATGCACAGTCGCTGCGGTTAGTGCAATCGTCCGCGCTGTTACTGGCTAACGAGTCGCTGCTGAATGCCGCCGATGCCAAAAAATCCTATACGCATTCTCCGCCGCAAAAGAACGATCGCACCAGCACCCTGGCCGATCTGAACGCGATCGTCACCGATAACCCGACGCTAGCGCCCCAGCTAAAAGCGGCTGCGAGGATCTGGTCGCACCCTGGATTATTTGGGATTCTGGAACATGCGGATGTCAAAGGGGAGAAGCTGGCACGAGTCCCGCATGATGGCAAGCTGATGATGAAGGATATGAAAAGTTGGATTCGCGAGCAGGCACCGGCGAACAGCCAGGACGCGGCGGATACGCTACATAACGCGGCGTCATTGGGGCTGGCGGCAAAAACCGATATCAGCAAGCTGAATGACGCGGTTTTTACTCAACCGCAGCAGTACAGCGGAGCGCAAAAATCGGCGGCGCTGGTTAAACTGCAACAGACGCTGGAACAAGTGGTCGCGGGGCGTGAATATCGGAATACCGAAGAAACAGAAAAGGTGCTGAATCAACGTATTGAAACGCTACAGAAAGATGGAGATGTGATTCAGCATTTTGAGCAGGCGGTACCGCGCGAGATCAACACCATTTTGCTGTCCGATCCGTCGCTGGCGCAGGCGGCGATGAACCAACGTTTCTCTACGGCGTCACCGGCCACACCGCGGTCTGTTGGGTTGGATGCCTCGCCCTCGGCTGCAACACCTTCGGGAGCCGGAGCAAAAAGCGATGCACAAGCGGTGAAAGAGGCCGGACGCAGCGTAATGAATTTTGCTAAATCGTCGCTACACGCAGAGGATTTAACCAAGGCGGCGGGGAGCAAAACGGCCATTGGGCTGGCGGGTAAAGCTGGCGCAGCGATTGCCGGAAAGGTGGTGGGTGCCATTGCGGGTGAAGCCGCCGGTGCGGCTGCCGCCTCTGCCGTTGGTGCGGCCGCAGGTCCGGTGGGTTGGGCGGTAAGTGGGGCGCTCAGCATCGGTATGGGGATTGCGGAGCTGGTGAATTTCTTCAATGCCAAAAGCAAGCTCCAGAACCGACGGGAAGATTTTGCCAAAACGGTGAATCCCGCGCTGGAACAGTTCAACATTCCCAAGCCGCGCTAATACGCCTGCTTAAATTTCAAAAGTTTAAATTTCAAAGCCCGGGGCGACTTCTTTCACTGGTTTTTTACACTCTTCGGGCTTGGGTTGATTCGCCGGGAGGTTTTTACAGTCAGGAGCAAAAGGATTCAGCGCATCGCGATTCAGATAGAGTACAAACAGGATCAGAATGATGAGAGGGATCAGAATACGTTTTCTTTTCATGATTATCTTTAGTTGCGTTGCGGAAAATGTGGATATGTTAAAAAAACAGGAAAAATTCTAACGTGTTACGTGGCTTTTGTCTTTAGCCGGCTCGGTTTCCGCCTTATTGTAGTGGTTCGGCATGACGATATCGGCAGAGGTGGAGATGAAAAAGATTCGATTTGCGGCGATTGGGTTAGCGCACAACCACATTTATGACATGTGTCGGCAACTGGTTGATGCGGGCGCGGAACTGGCTGGCGTATTCGAGTCCGATCCAAATAATCGGGAAAAATTCATCTCACTGTTCCCCGCCGTTTCTTTTGCCGATTCTGCGGAACAGCTGATTGCTGACGCGTCTATCGATCTTATTGCCTGTGCGGTGGTTCCCTGTGACCGAGCCGAACTGGCGCTGCGCACGCTGGATGCGGGTAAAGACTTCTTCACCGCGAAACCGCCGCTGACCACGCTGGAGCAGTTAGATGCCGTCCAACGTCGGGTGGCCGAAACCGGCCGCAAGTTTGCTGTGTACTTTAATGAGCGAATCAATGTGGATAGCGCGCTGTTTGCCGGTGAACTGGTGCAATGGGGCGAGATCGGGCGAGTCATTCAGACGATCGGCGTTGGTCCCCATCGTGAACGCGGCGCGCGGCCCGACTGGTTTTATCAAAAGCGTCAGTACGGCGGGATCCTCTGCGATATCGGCATCCACCAGATCGAACAGTTTCTCTATTTTACCGGCAATACCAACGCGCGAGTGGTGACCAGCCAGACGGCGAATTATCACCACCCGCGTCAGCCAGAGTTTGAGGATTTTGGCGATGCTATGCTGCTAGGCGACAATGGGGCAACCGGCTATTTCCGCTGTGACTGGTTTACGCCGGACGGGCTGAGCGTTTGGGGCGACGGTCGCCTAACGATACTGGGGACGGAAGGCTATATCGAAATCAGGAAATATGTCGATCTGACGCGCGGCGAAAGCAATGTTGTTTATCTGGTGAATAGCGAGGGCGAACAGCGCTTTACTCCCGCAGGCAGCGTCGAACGCACCTTTTTCCCAGATTTCCTTCGTGACTGTCGTGAACGCACCGAAAGCGCGATGTCGCAAGCGCATATCTTCAAAGCGACGGAACTGTCGATTCTGGCGCAGCAGGCCGCGAAGAAGATCGCCTGACGATCATAAAACGTCAATCCGGCAGACACGGTGTCATCTGAACCGGGGCTGCCAAATTTTGTGATGCCCAGATCCTGTGCCTAAAAGTGGCAGGGCTACAGCCCATGACGATCTTAAATTTCATGCAAAAATACGCGCTGTCCGTAAAACCGGCATTCTCCGCAATCTCTGCGATTTTCAACTCTGTCGAGGAAAGTGGTCACGTATTCAACTCGGTGATCGTCAGGTAGAATGTTCATCTGTTTTCCTAAATATTTAGAAGAAGAGCCTGATGGCAACGGTTGAGGTAAAATGCCCGTTTTGTGAGCAAACAGACCCG
>NZ_JAUMIO010000019.1:0-98044 GCF_032905925.1 Pectobacterium sp. HCp5_1 | reverse complement strand
GTCTGTTTGCTCACAAAACGGGCATTTTACCTCAACCGTTGCCATCAGGCTCTTCTTCTAAATATTTAGGAAAACAGATGAACATTCTACCTGACGATCACCGAGTTGAATACGTGACCCTTTATTACCCGTGCCGCTCCAGAGCTCCTCTTTACGCCATGCCCGAAGAAAGGCACGCCGTACTGCCTGAAAAAGCGTACGGCTAAAGCTGTAATCGACCCAAATCACGACATCAACATTGCGCCATTTGATATCACGCGTTCGATTATAGTTGCCATCCAGCACCCAGTTTTCAGGCCCCAGCGCGTTTTCAAGCCGTTGAAAAAAATCGGCATCCGTCCGTTCTTGCCAGTCCTTAAGCCAAAACAACGCATCCATCTCAACGTACGGAATGGCCAGCTTGTCAGACAAGCGACGCGCAAGCGTAGATTTGCCACTTCCGCTGGTGCCAATAATATTCACTCTCATTCGCCACGACCCCTTTTACTCGTACACACGATATTTTAAGAAGAAAACGATACATGTTAAGAAGAAAATTACGCGGTCATTCTATTTAAGAAATAGCGGAGAATAATAACTATTTTCACCTAGCCAGTAATGACATTTATCAATATATGACATTATGTTTCAGCGGTAATTAAAATATTACCCTGACATCACCGCAGGCACATTATTGATATCAGATAAATCCTGACTACAAATACCCACATCATCGTTATGCTATAGCTATCCATTTGATAGGTAATTCTTTTCAATATTAATTTTTATCACTGCTATAATTAATCACATTGAACAGAAAGACTATCAATAATTAAAGAGAGGATACTATTATGCCTACCGCTAAACTCGTGAAATCAGTACCGTCCGAACTGCTTTACACTCGTAATGATTTGGACGATAGCGTTAAGACCTCGACGATCGCGCTGTTAAACCAACTGGTTGTTGATTTCATCGACCTGTCATTGATTACCAAACAGGCGCACTGGAACATGCGCGGTGCAAACTTCATCGCCGTTCATGAAATGCTGGATGGCTTCCGCACCTCGATTATTGACCATCAGGATACCATCGCCGAGCGCGTGGTGCAGATAGGCGGCGTTGCTCTGGGTACTGTGCAAGTCGTGGGTAAACAAACCTCACTGAAAAGCTACCCAACCACTATCCATAGTGTTCAGGATCATCTGAAAGCGCTGGCCGAACGCTATGCGATTGTTGCCAACAACGTACGCAAAGCCATTGGTAAAACGGAAGATGAGGCCTCTGCGGATATTCTAACCGCCGCATCACGCGATCTGGATCAGTTCCTGTGGTTCATTGAATCAAACATCGAATAGTCGACGTTATCACCCCGCGAACGCGTTCAAGGCTGCTTAGGCAGCCTTTTTTCCGCCAATCTCCCGACTCAAGCCGCCCTCTTTTCTGGCATAACCCGCACAAATCACGCATTTTATCCGTTAAGACGCTCAAAAAATTAGCTTTTGCCCGTATTAATTGGCCATAACGCTAATCAACGGTTGTTTCCCTCCTGTAAATCAGTTAATCATAGCAGCGCCTTGCCTGAGCGAATCGGAGGTGAAAATTTCACCGCTAGCAAGGTAATAAATAAAGCAACAGGTTAAGCACAGCGCAGGGTAACTGACTCAGGTTTCACTTTCGTACGATGTACTATGCTTAAAACGCCTGTAAAACAAAAAGCTCCCACAACTGCTAATAGGAAGGGTTTAATGAAATCACTACTTAAGGCCTCTTTGGCTGCACTGACGCTGATGATGAGCGTATCTAGCTATGCTGCTGAGAAAGAACTGATTGTCGCTACAGACACCGCTTTCGTCCCTTTTGAATTCAAACAAGGCGACAAGTACGTCGGTTTTGACATCGACCTCTGGGATGCTATCGCTAAACAGCTCAACCTGAAGTACACCCTGAAGCCAATGGACTTCGGCGGCATTATTCCTGCACTGCAAACACGTAACATCGATCTGGCACTCGCAGGCATTACGATTACTGAAGAGCGCAAAAAAGCAATCGATTTCTCTGACGGCTATTACAACAGCGGCCTGCTGGTAATGGTCAAAGCAGACAACAACGACATCAAAGGCGAGCAGGATTTGGCAGGTAAAGTGCTGGCAGTGAAGAGCGGCACCGGTTCCGTTGATTACGCGAAAGCCAATATCAAAACCAAAGATCTGCGCCAGTTCCCGAACATCGACAATGCCTATATGGAACTGGGCACCAACCGTGCTGACGCCGTGCTGCACGATACACCAAATATTCTCTACTTCATCAAAACCGCAGGCAACGGCCAGTTTAAAGCGGTAGGTGATTCCATTAAAGCCCAGCAATACGGCATCGCGTTCCCGAAAGGCAGCAACGAGCTGCGTGAAAAAGTGAATGGCGCCCTGAAAACACTGCGTGAAAACGGCACTTATGCTGAGATCTACAAGAAGTGGTTTGGCGTAGAACCTAAGTAATTGCCGATTTAATCTGGAGATATTCCATGCAGTTTGACTGGAGCGCCATTTGGCCTTCTCTTCCCCTCCTGATGGAAGGGGCAAAAATGACGTTGTTGATTTCTGTTCTGGGTCTGCTTGGCGGCCTGGTGATTGGCGTGGTCGCGGGTTTTGCCCGCGCCTACGGCGGCTGGTTTTCCAGCCGCATTTCGCTCGTTTTTATTGAAATTATTCGCGGCACCCCGATCGTTGTGCAGGTGATGTTTATTTACTTCGCCTTGCCAATGATTTTCACGTCCGTACGAATCGACCCTTTTGCCGCCGCCGTCGTCACCATCATGATTAACTCTGGTGCTTACATCGCGGAAATCACCCGTGGCTCGGTATTGTCGATTCATAACGGTTTTCGTGAAGCGGGTCTGGCGCTTGGGCTGTCTCGCAGCGCGACGTTACGCCATGTGATTGCCCCACTCGCCCTGCGTCGCATGCTGCCGCCACTGGGTAACCAGTGGATTATCAGCATCAAAGATACGTCACTGTTTATTGTCATCGGCGTAGCTGAACTCACGCGTTCAGGTCAGGAAATCATCGCGGGCAACTTCCGTGCGCTGGAAATCTGGACTGCGGTTGCCATTATTTACCTGTGCATCACGCTGATCCTCAGCTTTATTCTGCGTCGTCTGGAAAGAAGACTTAAGATTATATGATTGAATTTAAAAACGTATCCAAACACTTTGGCAAGACACAGGTCTTACACAATATCGATCTCACCATCGGTCAGGGTGAAGTTGTGGTCATCATCGGGCCTTCAGGTTCGGGTAAATCCACGCTGCTGCGCTGCATCAACAAGCTGGAAGAAATTACCAGCGGCGAATTGGTTGTTGATGGCCTGAAAGTGAACGATCCGCGCGTTGACGAGCGTTTAATCCGTCAGGAAGCCGGGATGGTGTTCCAGCAGTTTTATCTGTTCCCGCATCTTACCGCGCTGGAAAACGTCGCGTTCGGCCCTATTCGGGTTCGCGGCGCGAGTAAAGCCGATGCCGAGAAGCTGGCGCTGGAATTACTGGCGAAAGTGGGTCTGTCAGAACGCGCGCATCATTACCCTTCCGAGCTTTCCGGCGGTCAACAGCAGCGTGTCGCTATCGCCCGTGCGTTAGCGGTTAAACCGAAGCTAATGCTGTTTGATGAGCCGACATCGGCACTCGACCCGGAACTGCGTCATGAAGTGCTGACCGTCATGAAAGATCTGGCCGAAGAAGGCATGACGATGGTCATCGTCACTCACGAAGTGGGCTTTGCCCATAAAGTGGCTTCGCGTCTGATCTTTATTGATAAAGGCCGCATCGCAGAAGATGGCGACCCGGAAACGCTGATTACGAATCCACCCAGCGACCGTCTGCGTGAATTCCTGCAACACGTATCTTGATCAACAAGGGGGCTTTCGCCCCCTTTCTCTTACTTATGATGCCAGCGAACGTTATGCCTGCAAACGCGGATATTCTCGTTCAATAAACGCCGCGAAATCCTGGCACATCTTCTCGTCGCTCTGTTCATTATCCGCCAGCACGCGGCTACCATCGACCACGCGAATACGCGCAGATAGATCGAAATCTGCAGCAGGCTGAGGACGAGCTGCCGCCTTCGCCATCATTCCTTCTGCCTGTTGCCAGGCTTCATCAACCGTCAGATTACAGGCCTGCGCCAGATAAGCGGGGTTGAAGCCCTCACCGGTCAGGCTACGTAGCGTATCGTCGTGACTTACGCTATTGCCCGGATGCCAATAGTGTTGTGCCAAATCAGGGCCGATAGCCGGGTTATCCGTCAGGTAACCGTCACGTTGCAGGAAATAGCTGCGCGTCTGCTCCACCGCCATCAATGCCAGCAGGTATCCCTGATAAGAACACGCCGACTCCATAGACAGCAGATGAGGGATCGCCAGCGTCGGGCGTGGGCTACCGCTAATACCCAAAATGCGCTGCTCGGTGTCGCGCGCCAGTTTCGTCATCGCTTCTGGCGTACGCGCTTCGTCGTCCCACGAATAGAGTTGCCACTCAAAATACGGCACCAGCAGGATGTGTCGCTCACTAAAGGCTCGCATTGGCTGCTGCGTGCTGATATCCGCACGGATTAATTCATCAGGAATCGTCTCTCCCTGCGCATTCTTTGCATAACGTTTTAACCAGTCGGCATCACCCAGCAGGCTGTCGCAGAACATAGACTGCGTTTCTGCATACGCCATTGAGGTTGGCGGGAACTCCTGCGAAAAGCAGGGCGCATTTTGTCGAATATTGGCAAAATGCGCGGCGTGCCCACCTTCATGAAACAGCGTATTAATGCCGCTGGCACCGCTACCAATTTGATCCGGCTTTGCCAGACTGGTGAAATTAATCCGTGCCGGAACCCATTTTCCTTCCTGCACAAACGGCGGCACCGGGCCATGCATAAAGCCGTTCTCGTATTTACCTTTGCGCACCAGCAAATCGAGCTGCATTTCTGCACCGTTAAACCCAATACGCAGACGCTTAAAGCTGTTGATCCAACGCTCCAGCGACGCGGAGAAAGGGAAATAGGGATCGAGCTGGCGCGTCACATCGCCCGCGCTGGCATAGCGAATATTCCACGGCTGCAGAGCCTCTTCGCCCTTTTCATCCGCCAGATTTTTCAGGCTGCGAGTATTCGCTTCACGCGTTTGATCTTCAAAAGGATCGAGGATGGCAAAAAGCTGCTCAGGCGTCATCCGCTCCGTCTTGTTGACTTTGTAGTCAAAATAGTTGCGGTAGCCCATCTGACGAGCGAAACGGTTACGCAGTGAAATCAGCTCAGGGAAGCCATTCTGCAATAGCCACTGTTCAAGATCGCGCAGCGCCTGCTGGGAACTTTGACGATAGGCTTCGGTATCATTGGTCGTCTGATTGGTCAGCAGTTCTCCGAGCGAGGCGGAAACACGCTCACCTTTGGCATCCAGATGTGTCATTTCATAGGATTTACGCTTGGCGTATAACGCACTTTCGGCGGTGATAATCTCATCCATCAGCGCCTGAGCCTGCGGATCTTCAATCACATTGCAGTCGAAAAACCGATACCAGCCTTGCAAACCGTGCGACAGCGCCTGCTGTTGCTCATTACGCGGACTGTTTTCCAGTGCCGCAAGATGGGTTCTTAGCTCAGCCAGACGCTGCGGCTGCGAAATAAAACGCTTATACGCACTTTCTGCGGCGGAGAAACGCTCGGACACGTCATCGTTGCCCGTTCCCATATACAGTTGCCAAAACAGTTCTTCTTTCGCCTGATGAACCGCAAGATAGTTGCGATTCAAGGCGTTAAAATAGTCCGCTACCTGTTGCATGCTATTCCTTCTCTCTTCAAATGGCAGCCGCCTGGCTGCGTGAAGTGGCGCGGTAAACCGCGTCCGAATCCGCTCCGGCAAACCAATCAGCCGAGGCGTTTCTTAATCGTGGCGACAGCCTGTTCCATTGTCGCCGCTTCGCCGGCGGCAACCAGACAGCACGCCAGTTGCAGACGAATCGCCTGCGGGATGGCAATTTCCCCCGTCAGGCACTGTACCGTCCAGCGCGCCGTGGTTGCGGCATCCTTCGCAATCGGCAATGCATCGGGTGCGACGCTGATCTCCTGCCGAAGCTGCAGCACTTTGGTATTTTGCTGATGAATAAAATGAATTTCCGGGCAGCGCTGCGGGTTGGCGTAAACCTCCCCTTCCGTGCCATGCATCAGAAGTGCGCGCCCGTTGATGTCATTAAAAAACGTCCCCACGCGGGAAACATATTCAGGATGGGAAACGCTGGCAACGCGCAGCGCGTCGCTTTCACCAAACGGCGTCGCCACCTTAGCCAGCGTGTGGCTACTATTACGCACCCCCATCCGCCAGCGCAGTTGTAACTGGCGATCGATAGCCGGGCACAGCGTCGAGACAGGGATAAAGACCGGGCTGCCGTTATCAAGCTCCTGCTGCGCCTGCTCGGCATTCTCCGCTATCGTTACGCCGAGATTACGCAAAATTTCGGCACTGGTAACGCGGGTCGGATCGTCGCTGACGCCGTGAATCACAACCGGAAAACCCAGTTTTGCCAACAGCAGTGCCAACAGTGGTGTCAGGTTAGCCTGCTTCCGCGCCCCGTTATAGCTGGGAAGCACAATAGGCATAGGGAAGCCCGCAGGCGGGGTCAGGCGCAACACATGCTCGTTCATCGCCTGATAAAAACCCAACATCTCGGCTTCCGATTCACCTTTGATGCGAAACGCAATCAGCAGCCCACCGAGCTCCAGCTCCGGCACGTCACCGCGCAGCATCGCGCTATACAATTCATAAGCCGTTGCCTGACCGACATCCCGCGCATGATTTTTCCCGCGCCCCACTTCTTTGATAATTTTGGTGTAATCCATGCTGGCCTCTCATTTTCGGCGACACAGTAAAGAACTTATCAATGAAAATAACATGTTTGGTGGGGTTCTGGTGATTCTGACGCAAAGGAAATTGCTATCGCGCTGTACGTGAGTCGGTGGCAGGAACACCGTTCCTCCTACTCGCGGGAAAGTATTTATAAATAGTTTTCTCTGATACACCGACGACATTCGCCACCAGGTGGTCCTTTTCAACCCCGCCGCAGTACATTTTTCTCACTGACTATATCCTAAAAAATCAGCTCACATTCTGTTCGAGTCAGCGCTTTTTCTGTCACTCCGTACTTTGATCGGTAGTAGATACACACGAATAGCCAAAAAATATTCCATAACCCATGACATTTTCATTTTATTACAGGGTTTCGCAATACTCGGTATGGGAATGGTAACTAGCGCAACGGATGTGCCAAATATCACTACCACAGATAAGCAGTTTTTTCTAAATCTAAGAGGTATTAAATAAAGGGGGAATAAAAATAACACCTATAGAGAAATACTCTGGTTAGCTTCTGATAATTCTATCCGGGGTGGAGATATAAATAGTGAGATTACTATTAGAAGGATGAGGTGCCGCATAATAGAATACGGCACCCCATGAGCGATGAACTACAAAATCAGGCATACTGATAGGGAAATATTCATAAGCACTTGATAGTAAAAATTATAAGTTATCGCTATAACCATCACTCAATTAAAGCACTATTAGAGGTCGTAAATCATAACAGTAACCATCGAAGAAATAATAATGCCATCCGTGTTGTTGTCTGACGCACAAACAGAGATATGGCTGTTATCAAGAAAATCCGCATGAGCAATGGAACCAAACCGCTGATTAACAAAATTCTTGCGACCATATACTTGAATAGGAATTGCAAAATATGAACTTAATTCAGACTCGGCATGAGCAATGATGGGCACTCGGAGATTTGAAACGGGAGTGTCTAACTCCACGTTCATCTGGTATTGCAACCCATCAATATCAGCAACCTGTCCAATCGCATGCATCCCCACTTCACGGTAAACCAATCCCATAATATAGAAAGATTTTTTTGAACCAACAGCAACCCCGTGATTAGGGTAATTAATTTCCCACATACCATTAGACGCATTAAGACCATTATCCATTGTGATCTTTGTTACAGGGAAACTTCCGGCTAGACGGCGACGAACATATGGCGCACTGATTACATCAGTAAGGGTTGCATCAACCAGAACCATCTTTGTCACACCCAGTTCGACATAATACCCTTGGTCTTGACGCGTAATGTAGCACCGCAATGTATTTGCATTCACTGCGGTGAACTCAACACCAACACCATTCATTGGGGAGTATTGACCTAATGCTTTCAACTTAAAGCCAAGGTTCAAGTTAATATCACTTGTTCCATCAAATTCCACACCGTTAATTTTACGCGGAATGGCCAATTTAGTGGCCGACACCGCAGTTCCTGCAACTGGTAATGCCCCAATTTCAGCAGCAGTAGGTTTATCTTGATCGCTATAAATACGTGCCCACGGTTTTTCAAAACCACTATTATCACGCGAGCTTCGATATTTTACTCCGCCATTAGCAAAGTCAAAATAAAACTGAGCTGCTGATGCCGAACCGGTATTTAATCCCATATGCCAAATTAGGGATGAATGTGTACCGTTATCTTTTAAATACGCACCAGTAGGGCTATTCCATGCAAGATCATCATTCTTATAAACAACACCGGATGAGCCCTGTCGCACATAATTATTATCAGCATCTGTTTTTGCCATAGCACCAATATCTGCTGCAGTAGGCTTATTTTCCGTATCGTAATCCAGCACCCATGCAGACCACACTCCCGAATACTGGGTTCGTTTGTAACAGCGGGAGTTGTTGTAAATACGGTAAACCTGAGTAATGCCAGCATGTTTCAGAACTTCAAGCGAACCTGCCTGCGCCTCTGGGTAATTTTTGCCCGATGCTGCCTGAACATTTGCAGCCTGATGATATAGTCCCGGCGTGGTATAAGCGTTCAAATCAACAGCATTGCCGATAGATAACGATGCCGAGAAAATACCTTGAGAATTAATATTTATATCTGCCGTGCCGTCAAATGCCACACCAGCAATCTTTCTCGCGACGGCTAATTTTGCAGCAGACACCGCCGTTCCTGACGCTGGCAATGCGCCAATATTTGCGGGAGTCAGTGCAATATTGGCCGAGCCATCAAACGGGACGCCGTTGATGGTACGGGGCGTTGCGAGTTTTGCCGCTGCCTGAGCCACTGCATTCACCGGTAACGCGCCAACATCAGCCGCCGTCGGTTTATTCTTCGTATTGTAATCACGTCTCCAACCTGGAGAATAATCAATACCGTTATAGACATACGTGAATTGTGCATTCGCTGAGTCACTAAACCCAGCTGGCGTTGTTGAAGGCGTTGTTATCCTGATTGTCGTGGCATCGTTTTGCCCCATAACCTCAACAACAGAGCCAGCCAGTGGTATCTGACCACACTCAGTGTCAGAGATGATTTTATTATGGGCATATGACCACGAACCACGACACACCCAATAGGCGTGAACAAAGGCACCCTGACTTTCTAACCAGCCAATAAACTCAGCGGTTGTCCATAAACCGGCGCTTCCTCCAATGGGGATAGAAGAACTGTATGCACGCGATGAACCCAGATTGCGGTTAAACAGTTCTCTATCCTGAATATCTGCCCCGTTTTGATCTTTAGCCAATTTCGTCGAACCGACCGAGCGCACAAATGCCGTCGTCGCGATCTGCTGACTATTACTGTCGGTTGCAGGCGTTGGCGCTTTCGGTGTACCGGTGAAGGTGGGATTCTCCTTCGGTGCATATTGCGTATGCGGATCAGCGGCGGCGGTGTGCTTCGCCAGATCGCTGCCCGTTTTTTCCTGCTCTTTTTTCAAATAGCTGGTACGACTGGCCAATTCTTTAGCCTGTCGGTTTGAAACACCGTCCGGTCCACCTACGACCGGATCTGACGTTTCGATTTGGTAAATGCCGTCAACCCATTGTGGGTTCTCTGACAAATTCGCCATGTTCAAGCGCTCCCATGATTGTAGTTACTGTCGTATATTGCCGTCCGGTTGTAGCGGATAGGCACTTCCCAATATTCGATGCTGGCCAGATGGCACCGCGCTGGGGCAAACATCCCAATAGCATTACGCAGCATTCTGACCTGATCGTTGGTAATCGGTTGTTTTAGCAGTACGCGATAAACTGCCCACGCTGCTTTATCGCCATGCACATAAAGGTTGTTGTAGGTGGCTTCGCCGTCGTAGCTCAGGCGGCCAATGTTCTCGATCAGCGTACTGTCACCGAAGCCGAAGCGGCGGATGATCTCTTTAATGCTCCAGGGGGTACCTTTGCTTCGATGCAGATCGATAGCGGCCTTGATCAGCGCACGTTTAGAATCATCCGATTCCGCCAGTTCCCAGCCATCGCCAAACAACGAGAACTGCTCTGCCAACCAGGGCAAGGCGCTCTCATCAGCGATATCGATCAGATAAACCAGCAAAGCATTCAGATCGATGTCATCAAAGCGGTCGGCCAGCTCCGCCAGCGAACGAAAGCTGGCATCAGCCGCCAACGGCGGTGGCAGCAGTTGTTGTGAATCAGCCATTCGACACCCCGACGACGCTGACATTGATGCCCGTACAGTTCGCCCATTCACTGTCATCAAGCACCATCAATGACGGCGAAACGAGCTCAACCTGATACACGCCGGGGATGGATAACGTGGCGATAATCTGGCTTGGGACAATATCGCGCCCCAACGTGGCAGTACGGGTTTCAACCCAGGCCTGCACCGCTTTTTCTGCGGCGGCCTGAACGACGCCAGCCTGTTCGCCGTTAAACAGCGTCAATTTGGCGCTGATGGCGTAATCCACCTGCGTGGGTGATTTGGCGGAAACAAAATCCGTCAGCGGGCGCACCTGTTCGTCAGAGCAAAAACTTTCCACCAGCGAAAGCATGCTGCTGTCCGGCAACCCCGTGCTGAGCAACGGATACAGCACTACTTCACCCGGTTCGGGCGACATCACCGCCACATCAACAATGTTTTGGTGTGCCCGCATCGCATGGAAGCGATACGCCAGTTTCGATCCCGCCGTACTGAACGATTCTGGTGCCAGCTGAACACGTTCACGCAGGCGATCGTCATCTTCCTCGGCGGAACCGCCGCTGCTTTTGGTGATATTGATGACGCTTAAATCGCTGTCGCCAATCTCATCCAGCAGCGTACTGATCTGGGCAGGCAGCCAGTCATTACCCACATCACCACTTTCGGTACAGGTCGCCAACACGGTGACGCCGCTACCGTTCATTCTCAGCAACGCGTCGCTGTCGGTGGTGAAAATCACGCTGTCCGACGCACTAACGCGAGTGCCCGCAGGAATCAGCAGATCGCTGACTAGCGGCGTTTCAGGAGTAAAGCGAAGCTCTGCACGTGCCGGCTGCGCCGCCAAACGGTAGACACCGACCAGTTCTGCCAGATAATCCAGCATCGGTGCACGAGCAAACGCAACCAGGTTCTGCTTGGCGGCTTCCTGGACCGCACTACGCAATAAGGTTTCCCGGTAGGCAAAGAGGTTAATCAGCAGGCGTTCGGCCTGCGCCGGATAGAGTGTTTTCCCCGAATCAGCTTCATATTTCGCGATCATTTCGGCGGTAATCTTCGCCGCATCGCGTTCAATAAAATTGGGTTCTGTCAGCGCCATAACAACTCCGTGGTCTGTGTCACGCCGTTAGCGGTTTTCCAGCTAACGTGCAGCGTCAGGTGAGCCCCATTCACAGAAGGTTTAACCGCCAGTAGCTGGCAGCGAGGTTCCCATCGTTTGATCGCGTCTACCGATTCCCTGACGACATGCGGGATCGCACGATCGATCGGATAATCGAGATACAGATGTAGATTGCTACCAAAGTCAGGCCGATGTGGGTCGCTGCCGCAGGGTGTCCGCAGGATGATGTGAATCGCCTGCATGATATCTGCCGTTCCTTCGACGATGTCGCCAGAACGTTGCAGCGCCGGTTGCCAAAAAACAGATTGAGTTTTCATAGGGGGCCATTGTCGCCCCCGGTGAGAGGAAAGAATTGTAAAGCGGTTTAGGAAAACGCTAGTGCGAGTGGTGGTTGGAGTTACCGCCGGCATCCATGACGCTGCCGCTAGCGCTGACGTTACCGGAGATACTGACATCGCCACTGAGGCTGGCACCGCCGGAACCGGACATCCCGCTCTCGTAGGTGAGTTGCCCTTGCACCAGAAGCTTGCCCGTCACCGTCGTCTCTGGCGCATTGATAGTGACACGCTGCGCGTTAACCACCACGTCAGTGCCACTACTAATCGCAATATGCTGCACGCCGCCGTTGATCGTTAACGTATGCGTTCGGCGATCGTATTCAATATGCGCGCCGTCAGCGAACGTTACCGCCCTTTTGTCCTTATCTACCAGCGTTGGCACATCGGCGGCAGAGTAAATCGCCCCCAGCACCAGGCCATCCTCGCCGTTGCCGTCCAGCAGAACTTCGACCTGTTCGCCAATATCCGGCAACCAATAATCCTTATTATTCTGCGTATTGCGCTGTAATACCGGCAGCCAGGCCGTACGCAGATTGTCGCACTCTGGTAGACGAACGCGCACCATCACGCGAGCCTCATCCACCGCGCTTATCGTGCCAATTCGACGAGATAAACTCATAAGCCTATATCCTTTTTGCTCTTAACCTTCTGCGTTGTCTGGCTGCCATCCGGGTGGTAAGTCACCAGCGTTTTTCCGCCATCCGATTTCCGCTTGCCCGCCGTAGTCGGCCCGCGAATCAACCCAATCTCCGTGGTATAACCACTGCCACGTTCCAGAGCATGGCGAGCCGATTCGATCAACCAATGGCCAGAAAGTTGGCCGAATGACACCAGTTCGACTTTATTCCCCGCCGCCAACTGCGGGCTGCCCATCAACGTCATCGACCCCTTTTGTTGCTTTTCATTGTGCGCATCCAACGCGGCATCCGTTTTCATCCTTGCTCCAGAAGCATCCGCCGCACGCACGTTAACTTTCAACGTATCCGCACTGGTCTCAGCACCGGCAGACTTCATTTCGTTGTTCGCGCCACCGTTGGCTTCATAAACCATCAGTTTCTTTTCACTCCCTTTCTGATATTTCGTCTTAGCGTTTTTATAGACGTGGCTGATCGTATCGCTCAGTGAAAAACGCGCGACGTCCGTTGGCTTAATTTGCCGAACAGACGCCTGATTGCGTAGCGCCGCCAGATGGGAAAAAATCAGTTGGTCGCTGACCACCTTCACGACATAGCCATATTCACTGGCGAGCCGCTTTAGAAAAGCGACATCGGTTTCCGCATATTGTGTAACGCGATCGATCTTGATGATCTGAATCTTCCCTACCAGCATCAACTGATGCTTTTTCGCGATACGTGTCGCAATCGCGGCTAACGTTGTATCTTCAAAACCGCGGTTTGATTTGGTTCGCAACGCACGATTGACCGATGTCGCAACGCCGCGAATCATCACTTCGCTCGGCGGTGAGCTCACCTCAATTTCATCAATCGAGAAAGTGCCGCAGTCAAACAGCATTTCACCGAGATAGCCCAGCTTGAGCGATAACGTATCGCCCGTACCGGGATACCATTTATCTATCCAGCGGCCATCGGTATCATCGAGCCTGACCTCAATCGAATCCGATTCATTCTTAATGCTATCGGTATACGTCACGCTGGTAACATACGGCGCGATATCATTGGTGATGTCTTTTTGCTGATACCACAACGTGAACGCCGGTTGCAGTACTTCCGACACCGCAGGAGAGGACAGGGTTAGTTCTTCCGTTAACGCAGCCATGGTGGGGTATCCTCCGTTTTACTGACCTCTGCCTGTTCAATAATCGGAATCAGCACCACCAAACCCGATGGCAACAGCGGCACAATGGGGACATGCGGGTTAGCCGCAATAATCCGCGGATAGCCGAGCGGATCGCCGTAATACAGGTAGGACAAGGTATCCCAACGTTCGCCCTGTGTAGTGATATGTTCAAGGTGCATATGCTTCAACCCTCTTCACGATTTCCGCCGTCAGTTTGCTCAGCGCAGGCTCAGCGCCTTTAAATGTGTCGCTAGCGGCCTCAACATGTTTACTGATGGCTTCCAGCTTCTCGATAACGTTTTTGCTGTCGACGCCCTGCAACAAGGTGGCAACTTGCTTGACCTGACTCAGCATTTCATTCGCCGCTTTATTAACCGCTGTAATTTCAGGCATCATCTTCTCTGCCTGAACCGCCGTATCAGATATGGCCTCTGCCACTTTTTTAAACGCCGGTTCCACCTGACTTAACGGCGTCAATACATTCCCGACTTGCGTTAGCAGTCCGGGAATTTGCAACAGCGCGGTTTCAGGATTGTCCTTCATCCGTTTTACAATCTGAACGGTGGTTCTCGCCGCATTAACGGCTGAATGTGCCTTCTTGGCATACGTGACAGCCGTGCGTAGTGAAGCTGAAAAATTGCTTACTTTCTGGACCGCCGTGGTGATGGCACTGACGTTAGGAACAGGCGTCTCTATCGCAGGCGGCTTGAGCGGATTTTTCGGATCGCCAATATATTCTCGCAGCGTTAGCGAGGCATTCATGGCCAATACGTTGCCCTTCGCGTCGGTATGTTCGCTGGTCGACGTCAGTGCCGTAATCACAAACCAGCCGCGATAATCTCCATTGCCGAAGACTAACGCCATCGCCTGATGCGCCCGCATCGCCTCAGTCAACCGCTTCAACTCCACATCCGGCGTGCAGTACTGCTTGTGAAACACCAGACTAATAGTAATTTCGTCCAGCTTCGCACCGATGAATTGCAGACCGGGTTTACCTTCAATGCGGCCATGCTCGGCATAATCTGCACCGAATGACGTATTAAAGCCGTCCCAGTATGCGGTCACTTTAAATTCAATATTTCCTAATACCGCAAACATCAGGCGTACCCCCTGCGCTCACGCTGAGTGAGCAGCTTGTTCAACATATTTTCCAGTTCATTCATGCTAAGCGTCAGCGTCTTCGTCATTTCAGGCGTTGGCGCGGCCTTCTGGCCGTTGAGATAAATGGTGGGAGAAAAAGCAACCTGAACACGTTCGGAAGGGGCTGCGGTGACTAACTTACCTTTCGCTCCACCAACAGTTGGTGTCAGTGCAACACGCTGTTGCGGGGTTGGTTCTAGCGACAATGCAGATACCGACGTGGGTTTTAGAACTGGCGTGGCTACAGCACTGGCAGCCACAGGTTGGCCGCCAGCTTCGATAGAGACGGTTTTCAAGCCGATACCCAGAAAGTTTTTAACGCTATCGGGAATAAATTCGTCGATCGTTTTCAGGACGTTTTTTAGCTCGGGGAAATAACTGATCAGCCCCTTAACCAATGCATCAATAATCACGCCACCGAGTTCACTTAAACTACCGGGAAGTTGAATGCCCAATTCGCTGACAGCATCGGCAAAGATGGAATACAGCACGCCAAATGGCGACCAGTCGAGCAGTAAAGCGGTAATACCTACTACGCCACCAGATACCGCATTGCTGAGCGCCTCCCATCCCGCATTAAAAGCCTGGCTGACTTGCGACCAGAGGTTTTTAAAGAATGCACTAATCGGTTCCCAATATCGGTAAATCAGGTAAACAGCCCCCACAATTGCCGTTACTGCCAAGCCAATCGGATTCATCAGCAGCATACGTCCGAATGCTCCAATTCCACCAACCAGCCGGCTCAAAATCCCCCCAATACCTTGCAACACTCCGGTCGTTCTTAATCCCGCATTGAACAGCTGCCAGCCACGCTGAACCTGCAAAATACCTTCCCAAACGCTCAGTAAAGGCGATAACAGTGTGGTAATCCCCAGCTTCGCACCGCTCAATGCCATTCTGAACGCGAAGAAACCGGCAACGGCCATCACGATCCCACGAACCAGTTCAGGGTTCGCCGCCGTCCAGGTCACCAGTTGATCCAGAATAGGAATCAGTATGTCACTCAAGGAAACCAATACTGGCACCAGCGCTTCCCCCACATTGAGTGCAATATTCATCACTGACGTTGTCATTTGATTCCAACGCCCGGTCAATGTGTCATTCTGCCGGGCGAGGTCGAGACCCAACGTTTGCGTGGCTGTCGGGCTGTTCATTCGCTGTTGGTTCGCTTGATAGCTCTGCCAGTTCTGCTTCATCGACATCGCATGATTGACAGCTTCTGGTGTACGGAACACCTCCTGCAATCCGTAGCGCTGCATTAAACTTTGCTGTGCGTCTACGTTGCCCGCTTTACTGGCCTTATCCCATAGTTGCTGGAATTGACTGCCTTTGCTGTCGATGAATCGGTTACTAATCTGAACCGCAGCGTCGTACTGTGAATACCCACCTTTCATGTAGCTTTTTAGTGACGCGTTATAATCTACGCCCGCGTTGTAGTAGCTGTCGGCAATGTCAGTTCGTCCCACCGAATTCATGAAACTCTCCAGCCGGGCAGCCGTGTTCGCTTCTGTATCCGCGTCTTTTGTCGCGCTCAGGCTTGAAACCAACTGACTCAACGCCTGATTGCCCGTCGCCCCCATCGCCGTAAACCCTGGAGCTAGCGCAGTCGCGTATTGCGTCATCGACGCCATGGAGAAACCCTGTTTCGTGCCCGCCAGCATGCGGGAGAAGGATTCCTCCAGCGCCTTAGCACCTTTCAGGTTAAACACGTCATCTAATGTGGCCGAAAGTGCAGTAAGATCGGACAGCGCCGCGCCAGAGGCCGTTGACGTTTTCCCTAAAACTGCCGCAACATCCGTTGCCTGATCCGGTGACATGCCGTAAGAAAGCAGTTGCCCGGCACTACCGAGCAATGCATCTGGCTTTTGGTTCACCTGTTGAGAAGATTGACGCAGTTTCTGCCCCATCAACTTTTCTTGCTCACTCGATATCCCATGAGCAACGCTGATGTCACGCAACTGCGCCTCAAACGAGGCATAGTGTGTAACCGACGCCACAATCGGCTTCATGACAGAACCAAACTGCTCACGCTTAGTCTTAAAGTCGTCGGCGAGTTCACCCCGACGGCTACGTAGTGTTTCTTGACGTGACTGGATACCCTCCAGCCGTTCCTGATTGGTTACCAATTTACTTAGTGACTGGCTCAGTCGGGATGTCACCTGTGTGCTGCGCAAACTGACATTGCCGAAGCGCTCCAGCGACTGATTAAACAGACGCTGCCACTCCTCAGCTTGTTTGAGTTTATCGCTAAGTGGCTGCAGCGATTTTTTTGTGTCATCCAGCGTGGCGCCAAACGCCCTGCCCAGCATGACACCGTTTAAAAGCATATCCACGGTTCACTCTCATTCAGAAAAGCCCCTTGCGGGGCGGATCGGAGACGGCGGCTTGCGCCGCTCCAGTTTGGTTTCCCCATCACAAACAGGGGATAAAACGAGGAAAAGGACGAGTGATAAGCGGGAGAAGAAGACAGGTGGTGAGGGAGGAAAACGGCCAGCGTCCTGTCGCTGGCCGGGTTGGGTGGATGGTGGCCTAATTAATCCTGTCAGTAATCAGTCTTCCTCACCGTTCTCACGTTTTATCTGTTCGCTGGCTTCATCCAGCCAGTGTTCAAAGTCGTCCAGTTCCAGCGCATCAATCTCACTCGGCTGAAAGCGAAACCACCTCGCCAGCAGGGCCTGCGCTTTCCACAGCAGCGCCGGCTGCGTTATCCAACCCAAGTAACTGCTGAAATCGTTTTTGCAGCGCCATGTAGTCCTGCGCATCCATCTCATCGATGTCTTCCGGCACCAGACCGGTCATGCGTGACAGCAGCGCGTCGTCCCAGTTGCTCGGGTCATCGCTGATTTTTTTCACCGCTTTGATGTCTTTGACTTTCAGACGCTTGAGCGAAATGGACTCCACGCGTTGGCCGGCAGAAGTGGTGTAAGGGAATTGCAGAGAATAGGTTTCAGTGTGCATAACGGCTCCTTAGTAAATGTCGGGAGCAGTATCGCGTGCGGCGAGGAATAACGATTTTAAAGTGAATTAGAAAACGAAAGCGGCAGGCATAAGAAAGGGGCCGAAGCCCCTTTCTTTCCTTACTTAGTCAATGAATACCAGATTAACCGCCGATATTGGCGCGGTAGCTGTTCAGTTGATCCACGCCGCCCACCATGAAGATGTTGGACAGGTAATCCAGTTCCAGCAGGTCTTCACCGTTCATCACCTGCTTGATGTAGGTACAGCTGAATGCGCTGCTAAAATCCGGGTTTTCGTGCTGCTTGAACGTGCCCAGCGGATTCTTTTTGAACATGATGGTCATGTGCGTCACCAACGGCACTTCTTCGATACGGCCTTGAGAGCCATAACGTTCCACGCTGGAGCGACACTGCAGCGCCAGCGACTGGTAAGGGTTCGCTGCCGCCAGCATCGCTTCGCGGTAGAAGGAGTTCCACTTGATCTCGCCTTCCAGCTTGTCGAAGCCCGCAGGCAGTTCAATCTTGCCGACCATGCCCAGCGCCTTGTGCTCCTGCATGATCATGGAGATATCCGGCAGTTTGATTTCCTGTGCACGCCCCAGCAGGTTGGTACCGTTGATGTAGATGTTGGCGTTGGTAATACGGTTTACTTCAATTTTCCCGGCCATCAGTTAGTGCCCTCCAGCGTTACCAGGTATTCCGAGGTGATCTCCGTCTCAAAGGTCAGACGCTCAAGCGGCGGCGGCGGAGTGAATTTGTAGTTAAGCAACAGGTGCCCTGCCGCCAGTTCGGTTTGTTCGTTACGCGCAGCGTCGAACCAGCATTTGAAGCCCAGCAGCGCGCCGTCACCGATCAGCTTGCGACCGTAGGCGTTGACGGATTCCACCAGCGCATCGATCAGCGCCTGATTGATCGGCATATCGATATACTGCTGGCTGAAATAGCGGATGGATTCGTTAATCACATCGCCAGTACGACGCACGTTTTCAAAGTTCTTCATGTGCGTCACTGTTGGCCAGGCCGCGGTGCGATTACCCCACAGGCGCAGGCCGGAGCCGTAGCTGTTGAAAATGGTGCTGATACCCTGCTCGTTCAGCAGGTTCACTTCACTCTGCGGATCGTCAATCATCGCGGACAGCTGGCGCTCTACGCCGGTGATCCCTTTGATTTCCTGATTGGATGATGACCACCAGAAACCTTTATCCAGATCGACTTTGGCACGCAGACCCGCGGCACGCGCCGACAGCGGTTCCAGACGTTCGCTGTTGGTTTCCGCGTCGTACACTTTTACGTGCGGATAGCACAGACGAGCGCGTTCAGAACTGGTGTTAAAGTTGATCGTGCCTTCCGGGCCACGGCCGCTCAGCGCCTGCGCAAAAGTGGTACCGATTGGCGCATCGATATAGGCAATCGCGCCCAGTTTGTCGGCCAGCGCGATCAACTCGGTCGTTACGCTATTTTGCGTACAGAACACCGGCGAAATCAGAATCTTGGCAAAGAAGCCGTACAGGTTGTAGGTATCGTTCAGCAGCTTCATACCGGTGCGTTTGCCCGCGGCGTTGATGCTGCCGATGATGTCAGCGGCAGTCACTTTCGTGACATCAGCAAAGTCGTAAGACGCGCTGACCACAGCGGTCACATCGATGTTTTTACCCAGATTTTTCAGTACGCCGGTTTGTGCATCCAGCGTATAGTCCTGACCTTCGACAAACGGCTGACCGCCTTCTGCCGCCGTCAGCACCACTTTGGCAACCACGCGGTTCGCCAGTTGTGCCGTACCGGTCGCTTTGTCAAAGGTGACTTTTTCTGCGCTCACAGACGATTTGTGTTTCGCCGGATCCAGCACGTTGATGACCAGAACCGTACCCGCGCCGTGATCGTAAATTGCATCCAGTGCCTGCGGGATGGTATAGCCGCCGAACTGGCTACCAAACTGTGCCGCGTCTTTTTCGGACAGACACAGCGTAACGTCATTTACCGCACCCTGCGGCGCCGTACCAATCAGCCCAATCACCGCAGATTTGACGGTTTTCACCGGACGAGCACCGGTTTCAACTTCAATTGTTTCTACACCATGTAAATAATTAGCGGCCAAGGGTCACCTCCGTTGCGTTATCAGCCAGAACCTGATCCGCGACAGGCAGCAAATAGCCCAGCGCGATCAGCGTTTTCACGTACTCATGATCTGCCGGCAGTTCAGTTACCTGAGCGGGCCAAAGCAGAATTTCCTGACCATCTGCCAGCGTGACGCCGCTGGCGGGGCCGGTGTAGCGGTATTTCATGCGTCTTTCTCCTCATAATTAACCGTGGTAAGCAGCGGACCATCCGTCTGCTCGCGGTCTTCGATAAAAAGGGTTTCTGTGGTGCAATCGATGGCGTAATGCCAGCGTCCTTCGGTGTAACCAACGTAGCGATCGCGTACTAGCCGAATACCGCGATGACAGTCAGGCAGTCGATATCCTCCCAGCGCCTGACGGACGATATCGAGCGTGGCCAGCACGCCGTCTTCGCCATCCAGCTCCGGCAGCAGCACGGCAACCATCAGCTGTGGTCGCTGCGTCTGAACCGGAGAATCCGCATCTTCCGGTGCGGAAAATTCGGAACCGCGATACCCCACCAGTACATCGCCAGGTGTCAGGAGATCGGGCCTGATCAGAATGTTTTCTGGGCAGGACGCAATCCGCCGTGCAGGTAAGTGCTGCTGGAGGCGGGCTATCACCGCATCGATAATTGGTCTGGTATTCATATCCGTTCACCCGCTGTGTTAATGGCGCACTGTTTTGGTGGCACACCGTGTTGATGGCGCTAGTATCCGGATAATGGTTGGCTGCGGCTTTTAATCTGTTTTAGAAAAAACAGCGAAGTGATTTATTTGAAAAAAGACGGCTAATACGCTGAAAAATAAAAATTCTTTCGATAAAAAAACGCCAGCACAATCGTGCTGGCGCAAAGACAGAGAGAAACCAATGCGATGGGATTACCGATCCCAATATTTTTCTGGCCGGGCGATGCCAACCATACCGTCAACCGCATATTCCACGACATCCACACCAAGGCGGGTAAGATTCGCCAGCCAGACGCCGCCCACCGCTTTGGTCAATACCGCCATCTTGCGATCGGCCAGATAATCCAGTGCATGACGCAGCTCCGGCTCCGAGGCATCGGCATACAGCCGCTGCATCAGCGCTAGCAGGAACATTTCATTCGCGGTGTAAGGCCGCGTTTTGTTTAATGCGATAAGCAAGTGCCAGCGCATCGATTCCTGTCGGATACGCTGCGTATCAGCCATGATTGCCTCCCGAATTCCGCTGCTGCACCAATTCCAGCTTGTTATAAAGCGCATCCAGCTTGGCTTCGATGACCGTCTGACCACGGATGTAATCCTCACGTCGCACGTAGATCAGCGGTAAGTCAGCACGAAATTCCAGAAACTCGCGCTCCAGTCGCGTCCAGCCTTGCTCGCTCTTTTGGCGTGCATTTTCCAGAGCGGCAAAACGCTCGTTCAGTCGCTTTTCAATCTGAGTGAGCAGAATCCGTCCGGCGGCAAACAGGAAACTCATAAACGACAATAGCAGGCCGACCAGCGACCAGAATTCCACTTCAATCTTCACGTGTTACCTCCCCTGCCTGTTGTAGCGCGTCGATGTAATCCAGCAGCGCGTTAACCTGCGCACTCAGCGCTTGATAGCGCTCTCCGTTGTCGCTGATGTTGGCGAGAATATCGCGCTGGGAGACGCCTGAAGGCTGTAATTCGGTGTTAGTGGTTGCGCCGAGAGCGGACGCTGCGCCAGTGCGGCGGGCAGCGGCGGTAATGTCTGAGGCACCATTGGCGGACAGACCGAAAGCGGCGTTGTAGTGCTGCACGAAGCCACGAGTAAACACGCACTGCACAGGCTGAACTTTGCCTTTTTCGTCAATGTATTGCTGAGTAACATGGTCGATTTTCCGTTGCAGAGCGGCGTTATCCGCTGCCAGTTTTTGACGCGCTGCGACATAGCGCTGTTCGAGTTGATTCCCACGCTCTACCTGCTGCTGGTATTGCTCCGCCGCCGCACGTAGTAGCTGGCTCTGAGTTTCGGCCTGCTGCTGCTGTAGCAAGTTGAATGCCGCCTGCTGTTTCGCCAGCTCGGCATCCCCCAGTGCCTGCGCCAGTTGATAACCCTGATGACGGCCGGTCAGATAGACCGCGAGTAGCAACACCACGACAAGCAGGACGGCAACCACTCGTGGTGAAAAAAAGGATTTCAGGCTATTGAGAAACAGACTATTCCACACAGCTCGCCCTCCCCCAGCTCAAATACCGTGGCGCCAACTGATGCAAAATGCGGTCGGGATAATGACGGTTTTCACGCCAGTTGGCGGCACTGCGCCCAGCATTGACAGTTTCCACATGATCGAACCAGCGGAGTATGTCCTTCTCGGCGATCTTCGCGCGTTGCTTATCACGCTGTAACCAGCCAAGCCCGCCATTGTAGGACGATAAGGTCATTGCCATGCGTTCGCAGTCGTTGCTGGCGCTGATTCGCGTCCACAGCCAGCGGTCGTAGCCCGTCAGAGCACGGATCGCCCAGGCGGGATTAAACGGTTGATTAGCACGAAGTTCAGGAACGATACCGCTAAACCAGTCGGCGGTGGCCGGCATAAACTGCGCCAGCCCCTGTGCACCGACGGGTGAAACGGCCCTAGGATTCCAGCCGCTTTCCTGATGCAGCTGCGCCGCAAAGTCAGCAATCGGGGCATTCATGCCCCAATCCAACCGTGCGCTGCGAATCACATCACTGCGGTATGCCTGCGCGGCCCGAGGGATCGTGTCGGCGCAGACCGTCGCGCTAAAAAGCATCGGGCTAACAAGCAGCGTGATGAGAAGGTGTCGCATATCACAACCCCATCGCTACGCCGATGCAAACGGCTGACACAATCAGCGCACGTCGTAACATCGCGGCGGCAAATACGGTGTGGTGACCTTTCCGAACCGGGAAACGTCCATGCGGAACCGGCTCATCACCCTGTTCGAGGAACAAACCGGGACGCGCTTTAGGAAACAGCGAGCGATCCAGCCAATAACCTAGTACCGCAGCGAGTGAGATAAGCGAGAGCTTATAAACGGTGACGGGAAGCTGTTGTGGTGAAATCAGCCCGATAACAGCAAAGAGAAAAGCGGATGTCACAATCCAGCCGGTAAGACGCGGTTTTTTGATTTTTTTCACGATAAAGCCTCCTGATAAGAATGGAGGCCATTATCTAAAATGAGGAGGTTTTATGATTTTAAAGGAGTTTAAGTATTACTGAGGCGCGATATCACACAGAATCGCACCATTTCAATTCGTCATCCCTTTCTACTTTTCATACTGCACGTTATACGTGCGTAGACTTCTCTGCTGATAAAAATCATAGCCGATTATCCGTATATGATTTTTATCATTTGTTTTAGTGTCTGCTGGTCTTGTTATTGGCTAATGGCTCTGTTGTTGGCAACTGACGCTGTTGCAGGCTGAAACCAGGCTGCCAGTTCCAGAATATCTTTCTCGTTTAGCGTACCCGCGGTATAGCGCAGTAATAGCCATGCCTGGAGCCAACTGTATTTCGCTTCCGCCAGCTCTCGTCGGGCGTTATACCAATCCTGTTCGGCCAGCAAAATATCCAGATTGATACGTTCTCCGCCTGCAACACTCAACCGCGTGGCGTTGACCGCTTCTTGCGCCGACGAGGCCGTCATTTGCCAGGCCTTAATTTTCGCCGACCCGTTGTTATACAGGTTGTAGTACTTTTTCAATTCCGCCAGCGTTTTCTTGGTTTGATCGTCCAGCTCCGCCTGACTTTGCTGATATTCCGCCGCCGCCTGTCGCATAGATGCGGAGACAGAGCCGCCAGCGTAAAGCGGGACATTCAGCTGCAAACCGACGCTCTGCGTGTCGTATTTCTGGTTGTAGTTGTATTCACTTTCCGAACGGCTATTGCGCGACGATGCCACCAGCGACAGCGTAGGTAAATGCCCGGCGCGGCTGCGTTCGATTTCATAGCGGCTGACCGCCAGCACTTCGCGCTGCGTCGCCAGTTTGGCATTGTGCTGCACGGCAAGATCGCGCCACTGTGCCAGTGTCTGCTTGCCTGATTCCGTAGACGGCAGTTGAGTGAGCGCCAGAGGAGACAGCGTCGTGATATCCAGCGCCGTCCCCGTCATATTTTCCAGATCGGTGATCGCGGCATCCAGATTATCCTGCTGTTCAATGCGCTGCGCTTCGATCAGCGTAAAACGCGCCTCCGTTTCCCGCACATCCGTTAGCGTACCTTCACCCGCCAGCAGCAGGCGTTTATTCAGCGTCAGCTGTTCCTGATACGCCCGCTGCTGCGCATCCAGCAATTGCAACTTTTCCTGCGCCAGCAGCGCACTGCTCCAGGCTTGATATAACCGCACCATCAAATCCTGACTGCGATCGCGAAAACGCTGATCGGCCATCAACGTGCGGGCAACACCCTGCTGATAACGCGCCCAGGCCGCATAGTCCAGCAGCGGCTGGCGCAGCGATAGCGTTGACGTATAGCTGTCATAATTGCGTTTTAGCGTGTTACCCGTGAAACTATCCGTTTGGGTGACTTTGGAATGGCTGCGGTTCGCATTATAGCCATACTGGAGATTGGGCAACAGATTGGCACGCCCAATCGTCTCCTCTTCCTGACCTGCCGCATGCTCAAATCCCGCAGCACGAAACTGAGCGTCGTTACGCAGCGCCAATTCCCACGCATCAAGCAGCCCTAATGCGTTGGCCCCCGAAGAAAGCAGCCCAAACAGCACGATTATCGCGATCCTTTGCATGATTATTCTTCCGTTAATGCCAGATGCAGGCGATCCATTAAAGGCTTAAAGAGATAATTGACGAACGACCGCTCTCCGGTACGAACAAACCCTTGAACTGGCATACCGGGCTTGACTTCCAACCCCTCCAGCGCACGTTTCCCAGCCTCATCCACCTGAACGCGCAGGCTGTAATAAGGGGAGCCGTCTCGCTCATCCAACAGGCGGTCGGCAGACAACAACTCAACCGTTCCCGCTACGCGCGGCGTTGTGCTTTGGTTAAACGCGACGAACTGCAGCTCGACGGGCAGCCCCGGCCAGATCTTATCCACCAACTCCACGGGAAGACGCGCATCCACCAATAGCGGCTGATCGTCCGGTACGATCTCCAGTAGCGTCTGTCCCGGCGCAATCACACCACCTTCCGTAAACACTTTCAACCCGACCACCGTACCGGAAACGGGCGCCCGCATCTGGATATTCGCCAGATTAAAATCGGCTTTTTCCTTCTTGCTGCTCACATCGCTCAGCAGCGCCCGCACCTCCGCCAGCTCGCTGTTCACTTCCTTGTCGTATTCCTGCTGGCGCTGTGCAATCAGCAGCGTTTGTTGCTCTATATCACGGCGGGTACGATTAATATCTCCCGCCAGTTGGGCGATATCGCCGTTAAGCTGCGCCAGCAGACGTTCGTTCTCCAGCATTTTGTTGCGCGGGACATAATTTTCCGCCGCCAGTGAGCGTAGCCCTTGCAGCTGTTGTTCCAGCGTCTCCCGCTGTTTCTGCTTACTGGACATCACCTGACGCTGGGCGCTGAGCGACGCCTCCATCCCCGCGATACTTGAGCGCATGCCTTCCGCTTCCAGCTTGAGCGACTGCTGACGGCTGTGCAGTAAATCACGCTGTAATGCCGTAATCACTCGCATCTCCGGTTTTTCCGCTAGCGGTTGCAGGCGAGGCGTCATCACCATGTCGCTCAGGCGCTGCTGCTCGGCAAGCAGCCGACCTTCACGCGCGACCAGCTGTAAGTACTGACCATCCAGCCCTTCACTCGCCGAACGCGCATCGACCTCATTTAGGGTTAGCAGAATCTGACCGGCCTCAACCCTGTCGCCGTCTTTCACCTGGATTTTATCGACGATGCCGCCCTGATTGTGCTGCACAACCTTGCGGTTGCCAGAAATCACGACGCTGCCATTTACCATGACGCCCTTGTCCAGCGGTGCAAATAGTGCCCACAGGAGAAAGCCGCCGAACCCAGCGAGCACCAGCAACCACCCCAGACGCACGGCACGTTTTTCATCGCGCCGCGCCGTCTGATTCATACTCTCTTCACTTATTTCCGATGCGGACATGTCTTTCCCTGTATTCGTCATTCCCTGTTACGGCTGGACAGCGGCGGCAGGTGTCATTTGTGCTTGATTGGCGGCACGACGCGGCTGCAATTCGTTCAGAATGTCGCGCGCTGGCCCAAAGCGCTGTTGCTTACCCTGATTGAGCACCAGAATTTTATGCGCCAGCGTGGTTAATGCAGGACGATGTGTAATGAGTATCACCGTCGCTCCCCGCTTCTGAAGATGCGAGATCGCCTGCGCCAGCGCCATTTCGCCTTCGTTATCGAGGCTGGAATTTGGCTCATCGAGTACCAGCAGGCAGGGATCGCCATACACCGCACGCGCCAGAGCGATACGCTGCCGTTGCCCGCCAGACAGCCCGTTGCCGTCAGCGCCAAGCGGCGTGTCATATCCCTGCGGTTGGCTAAGAATCATTTCGTGGACGCCAGCCAGCTTCGCCGCCGCGACAATCTTTTCCGCATCATGCTCGCCAAAGCGGGAAATATTCTCCGCCAGCGTGCCTTTAAAGAGCTGCACATCCTGTGGCAGATAGCCCATTGCCGGGCCAAACGCCGTTTTATCTACCTGACTGAGATCGGCACCATCCAGTCGAACCTTGCCACGCGTCGGTGTTTGCGTCGCAACCAGCAGACGTGCCAGCGTAGATTTACCTGAACCCGATGCGCCCAAAATCGCCAGCGTTTCGCCTGCCTGAAGCGAGAAATGGATATCCTGCAATCTCGATGCCCCTTGCGGCGTCTGCAATAACACATTCTCGACGCTGAGCTGACCAACCGGTGCGGGCAGCGCCATCGCCTCCGCTTTGGGTGGATAAGCCGTCATGATTCGGCTGAGTCGATACCAGGCCTGCCGTGCGCTGCTCAGCGGCTTCCAGATACCGATAAACTGATCGATAGGGCTCAACACGCGCCCGACAAGAATTGACCCCGCAATCATCATCCCCGGTGTGATTTCGCCCTTAATCGCTAACATCGCACCCACGCCGAGCATCAGCGATTGCAGAAAAATGCGCGCATGTTTTGATGCAGCCCCAACAACCGCGGCCCGCTCACTTGCCAGATTTTGCAGCGTAATAAAACGGTAGTGTTGCCCCAGCCAACGGCGGCGCAAATTAGGCAGCATCCCCATCGATTCAATGACTTCGGCATTACGCAGCTGCGTATCCGCAAGATGGGTCGCCTGTAGCGCTTCATGGTTTGCCTCTTCTAAAGGCGACGTGGTGAGATACTGATTCAGCCATGCCAGCAGCACCAGCACCACCGTTCCTCCCAGCGCCAGAAAACCGAGAACCGGATGGATCAGGAACAGCATCAGTAAAAAGAAGGGAAACCAGGGAATATCGAAGAAGGCAAACAGTGAGTTGCCCGTAATAAACTGCCGCAGCAGCGTGAGATCGTTCAGCGCCTGACCCGCTTTGGCCTCGCCAGCTTCCAGATTGCGCTCAAATGCGGCGTTGAAGACCTGCTGATTCAGCTGTAAATCGATACGAGTACCGAGCCTTACGACCACCAGGCTTCTCACCCATTCGAGTGCCGCCATGAATATCCCCAGACCGGCAATCAGCAGGGTGAGCATCAGCAACGTGGTGCCATTCCCCGAAGCCAGCACGCGATCGTAAACCTGGAGCATATAGATCGAAGGCGACAGCATCAGTAGATTAACGATGGCGCTGAAAATTCCAATGCTCCAAAAGCTGCGCCGGAAAGGACGCAGTATACTCAACAACGAACGTTCCTTATTTGCTAGTTGACTCACTGCGTTTGCCTCTCCTGTCAGGGCTGTTTATGCAACGTACGTGCACTGCCATCAGGCAATATCAGCGTATAGCCCTCTTTTTCTTTGCTAAAGAACGCCACGGACTGGCCCTGCTCTTTCGTCAGCGTGATACCGTCCGGCGTCGGCCGCCATCCCGCAGGCACATCCGGCAGCAGCGCTTTTAAACACGGCGCGTCACCTTCAAAGCGCCAGGTGTTATCCACTAACGGCGTATTGTGCAGCACGACCTCGCACTGCTGTTCCCCGCCACGCAATTGCCATACGCCGCTTAGCTCACTTGCTGAAGGCAACTTCAAACTACTCGCCATACATCCTCCGCTTATTGCACTTAACAGCGCCGCGATGATTAACTTTTTCATAGTGGCCCCAAGTCGATAACAGAAAAGGACGGGGCTTACCCCGTCCTTGCTACATCACACGATAAAATCGGTTGCCGCAGAAGGCTGACCAACAATATGTACAACAAAGTCTGGCGTGGTCTGACCCGCAAAGTTCAGCCACAGATCGGTGGTATTGCTCTCTGCATTCCAGTTAAGCAGCGCTTCATTACCGAGTCCGGTGAAATTGTTGACGAACTGCAAATCACCTTTTTGATTCAACGCTGACAGATCGATTTTGTCGATGCCGCGTTGGAAATCCGTGATGGTGTCATAGCCATTCTTATAGGAAGAATCGCTCGCGCTAGCATAGACAAAAATATCTTTGCCCGCACCGCCCGTCAGCGTATCAGCACCGCCGCCACCGTAAATAACGTCATCGCCTGCACCACCGTTCAGAATATTATTCGCGTCGTTGCCGATAATAATATCGTTGCCGGAGCCGCCAATCGCGTTTTCGATCGTAACACCGTGGGCGATAGAGACGTTACCTTTCAGGCCGCCAACATCAGAGAACCCGCCTTCATTCAGGTTGATACGCTGATCGTTTCTGTAACCAGAGAAATCAAACGTATCGTTACCACCCGCATCCCAAACGGAGAAAATCAGTTTTTGGCTATTGCTGGTGGTGGTATAGAAATCACGACCCGTATTGGAGTTGAAGCCGTATACCGTATCCCCCGTACGCGTGCTCATGTTTGCGCCGTACAGATATTGGATCGCCGTGATGTCATCAATCAGCGGACCCGCAGCATAGTGCCCCTGGAAATCCCCCCCGGTGTTTTGCTCACTCCAGTAGCTCATCAGGCTGAACTGGCGCGTATCTTCCGCATAGGTCACATCGCGGTAGGTCGGGTTGCCTTCACCCGCATTGTAAGACCCCGGGTGATTCAGGCCCAGCGCATGACCGATTTCATGCGTCAGCGTCTGTTTGCCGTATTCCGTTGCCGGATTACGCACCGTATCGGAGTTGTAGTTAAACCAGGCGCTGCCCGCTGCCGAGTGGTTACCCGGCATATAGGCGTAAGCCTGAGTACCGTAGTCCATCTGACCGCTTGAATCACGCGTGTAGTTACCAAACGTGATGGTGGCTTTTTGGGTAGGGCTAACCTGAGTAAACGTGATATTAGCGACATCTGACCACGATTGCAGAGACAGTTTGGCTTGTTGTTCCTGCGCTGCGCTGAATTTCACAAAGCCCTGATCGCCAGAAGGGATAGACCGCACGTTCTGTAAGAACGAATAGGTCAAATTAGCGGATTTACCAAATACGTTCGTGCCATTCCAGGTCAGGCCGTCACGGACAATTTCCTTGGCTGCCAGATCGCTTGTGAACGAGGGTTTGCCATTAAGCTGTCCATCGCCACGGGAGTGGTAATTATACAGATCGTACACATCACTATATCCCGTACCCGCTGCATGCAATGCCGATCCAGCGGTATCCTTATCTTCATCTCGTAAAGCCATCTTTTCTTCTCCATAAGTCTGATCGGGATGATCAGAATCCTAAATCCCTTCATGCAATCGAGGTATTGCATGTACCGCGCATAGCCGCGGTCTAATCGTCTCCTGGGTAGATAAAGCTCACTAAAATATTTATATCCAAAAAACGCATATAAATAAAAATTATCTCTATAAGGAAATAATTAAGAAAGAACGCCAATTATTTTCGTTATTATCAAATGATAAATAATAAAGTCACGGTGACTAATTGTTATTATTGGTATTGATGTGGATAGCAAGAGAAACGGATGCCGAGCGGCATTCATTTTTAAACAGGAAGGAAATTCTATTCACTGCGTTAATTTTCATCATGATACCTGTCCCTGGTTGATAAAAACCGCGCTACGTAATCACATACTTTGTCACACGTATTAACGGCATCCTTGCTGTTCCGAGACAAATCTAACAAATAAGAATAAAAAAATATAGCGCTAAATAGGGACTAATTACCCCCTTATTCGGAGGACGGATATACCCGTCATACTTCAAGTTACCTGTGCGTTGGCCGCGTTCAGTCGCCCGAATCACTTACCTGAGTAAGCTCATCGGGACTCCTTCGCTTGCCACCTGCCTGAAACTCGAATTATTTAGGGTATAGAGGAATTTGTTATGGCATGTCCCGTTGTTCAATCGGGAAGACGGGCAGCGCGGCCAGCAGCTGTGCGCCATAGCCTTTGGTCAACAGACGCCGATCGTAAATAACGATTTCACCAAAGCAGTCATGGCTACGAATAAGGCGTCCAACCTGCTGGATGAGGTTAAACGAGGCACTGGGCAAACTTTGTACGATAAATGGATGCCGTTTGAGGCTTTTTAACCATTCGCCTTCCGTCAGAATGACCGGACTGTCGATAGGCGGGAACGCGATTTTATGGATATGTACCTGAGAAAGGAGCTCCCCTTTCAGATCCAACCCTTCCGCAAAGGACTGCAAACCAATCAGCACGCTGGTCTGGCCTTCCTGTACCCGTTGACGATGTAGCTCAACCAGCCTGTAGCGCGGCTTATCTCCCTGAACCAGCAGCATCAGGCGTAAATCGGTCACCTGCGTCAGAAAGAGCTGCATCGCACGCTGGCTGGCAAACAGCATCAGTATCCCTTTATGCTTATCCTGTTTTAGCTCCGCTCGGAAAAATTGTGCCATTTCAGCAATATGCTGCGCTTCAGACTCCATCAGCGGTTCATAACGCATCTTAGGTATCACCAGACGCCCCTGCTCGCGATGGTTGAACGGCGAATCCAGCGCGATGAAAGTGTCCCCTTCCTGCTCGCTCAGGCCAGACAGTTCCTGTATCCGCGCGAAACTGTTCAGCGAGCGCAGCGTGGCCGAGGTCATCACAACGTGCGAGACCTTTCCCCACAGCAGCCTTTCAAGCTGGTCGCAGACACGAATGCCCGCGCAGTGCAGGTGAAGATGCGGCTGGTTATCGCGCATTTCCCGCGTGATCCATTTGGAGACCGGCGCATTCGACGATTTCTCCATCGCCGCCAGCCGCCACAGCTTGCTTAGCGCTTCAAGATAGCCCTGTTGGCGACTCATTTTCAGCAGTGCCTGATAGACCCGCACCACGTCATGCTTGCCGGTTTTCTCGCTGAGATCGTTAAGCATATACTCGGCCAGCGCCCGCAGCGTGTCCGTTAGTTTGAACAACCGCACACAGAGTTCACGCATTTCATCCGGCATTTTGCCCATCGCAAAACGGTATTCGGTTTCCTGCCCGTCATGCGGAAGGAACAGCCCACACATTTGCGAGAAAGACAGCACGCACTCGCGGATCTCTTCACAATGGCTGGTTAACCGCTCGCTGTTAGCCAGTCGCGGCGGTGATTTAGGAGCAAACTGCGCCATACATTGCCCGATAAGCTGCACCAGCTGTTCCAGTTGCGCCATCATATACGCAGGATGAATATCGCCAGACATCTCCAGCGTATCGCGGGCAACGTCGGGAATGTGGTGTCCTTCGTCGAGTACCAGCAGGAGATTCTTCGGGGGAGGAAGTACCGATTCGCTTTCCATCGCCGCCATCACCAGCGCATGGTTGGTGACAACCACATCGGCCTGTTCGATCTCACGCCGTGCGGTGAAGAACGGGCACTCGCGGTAATAATGGCAGTTATGCGCGAGACAGTTCGCTTTGTCGGTACTCAGTTTCTGCCACAGGCTATCGTCAATCGAATCCTGATAATGATCGCGCAGTCCATCCCAGGCATGGCCTTGTAGCGCTTTTTCAAGCCGCACACAGGTACGTTTTTCCTCCTTGCTGGCGGACATCAGTTCATCGTCCAGAAAGAGCGGTAAGTCCCCCTGCGCATCGGGATCGGTTGCCAACATCGCCAGATTACGTGGGCAAATATAACGACGGCGGCCAAATGCAGCGGTAAATGTCAGTTCGGGAATAAACTTCTGCAACAGCGGCAAATCTTTGCTGTAAATCTGATCCTGCAACGCCACATTCGCGGTGCTGACCACCAGCGTTTTGTCCTCCGCACGCCCTACCGCAATACCCGGAATCAGGTAAGAAAGCGTTTTCCCGACGCCAGTTGGCGCTTCAATAGCCAAATGGCGCGGGTAATCACCCGCCAGCGTTTTCGCCACTTCGGCAATCATCTGTCGCTGGGGAACGCGGGAAATAAAATCCGGGATTTGCTCTTGCAGGGCCTTATACCATTGGCCAATCTGCAATTTTATTGCGGGGGACAGCGTCATGCATACTCTGTATCTGTGTAATCTGGCCGCCATTGTCCCACAGACGTCCGGCGACGTCAGCCGATATCACGTTCGCGACAATTCCGACCTCGACAATCGTCCGCCCAGCGATTAGGGTAAGCCATTATTTTTATCAAACACGTATTTTTATCAAACACGGTCTTTATCGCGAGCGGTACATTATGTCTTCAGTCCACGCCATTAACCAATCGTACTGGTTTTCGCCACGACTACCGCATGTTGAAAGCCGCAGCACGCGCAACAGCAGCCACGCCTATAAAACACACAGCCATGCACAGTTCTCGATTGGCGCGATAGAACACGGCGAAACGCTTTGCCATTACCGCAACGAAATGCATCACTTGCAGGTTGGCGATCTGATCTTCATCGATCCTCAACAGCCACACAGCTGTAACCCGCTTCCCGGAAAAACACGCAGTTATCACATGCTTTATCTGGATACCGAATGGTGTCTCGATCAGATCGCCGCTCACTGTGGTTATCAGGCGGAGACCTTGCATTGCAACCGCGTTGTTCTGCGCGATCCCGCACTGCTTATACGTTATCAGCACGTGATTGCCCTGCTGTATCGGGGGGACATTGCATCGGCAGATAACCAGCTCAAAGCAATGCTGGAGCCCATTTGGCGACAATATTGCCAGCCTGCGCCGTCCTGTTTGCCCGCCTTACCCCATCATGCTTCGCAAACTACGACGCGACACGTACGCGAGCGTTTGCTGAATAATTTGCAAGAATCGCCCTCGCTGGAAACGCTGGCGGAGGAGCTGAACCTGCGACGTGAAACCATCGTGCGACAGTTTCGTCACGATACCGGCATTACACCGATGGCCTTCCTGAATAATGCACGCATTGAATATGCCAAATCGCTGCTGAAACAGGGCACGCCGCTGGTTGATGCCAGCTATCAAAGCGGCTTCTGCGATCAGAGCCATTTCCACAAAACGTTTGTGCAATACACCGCCGCGACGCCGGGTCAGTACGCACGATCAATATTTGACAATAAATAGCCGAACACCTTGTCTAGACTGGCCTCGATTATTTATCGAGGTCAGAAATATCATGTTTATCAATCCCCTTTTTTCCGCCGATTCACTCTTCCCCACCCACTTTCCTGCTCTGGCGCTGGCACATTTTGTGGCGCTCCTGAGCCCAGGCCCAGACTTCTTTCTACTGACGGCCTATGCCATTCGCTACCGACTGCGCGGCAGTGTGGGAATTTGTCTGGGTATTGCGCTGGGCAACGGCGTTTACATTCTGCTGGCGGCGATCGGCTGGGCAGGCATTCAACATTCGCCCACGCTGTTTACTCTCATCGAATTAGCCGGGGCGGCTTATCTGCTCTGGATTGGCTATCAGTTAGTGAAAAGTCGCTCTGTGCTATCGCTACAGGCGGAACAGCAGTCCGATCGCTGCCCGACGCTGCGTAAACAAATCCTGCTAGGGCTCGGCTCGGCGCTGTTGAACCCCAAAAACATGCTGTTCTACATCAGTCTGATGACCAGTATTCTTGGGCAACATGTGACACCTACGCAGCAAGTCGTCAGCGGTAGCTGGATGTTTTCTGTCGTGCTGGTGTGGGATTTGTTGATCGCCGCGCTGATCGCTCGCCCGCTGATTCAGCAGCGTTTAACCCGCTGGCTTCGCCCGATTGAGCGCGGAGCCGGCGTCATTCTGATGTTTTTCGGTCTGCTGTTGTTATTTCGCTAAAGCTATTTCGGTAATGAGGGGCATTTAAAAAGCAAGGCGCGTTTCGGCCTTGTTTCATGGGCGGAAGGCATTATAATTCGAGGTAATTAACAAAAGGATAACCTGATGACTCTTCAAAAAATCGGCATTATCGGTCTCTTTGCCTTTCTCGCCTTAGGTGGCATGTCCGGCATGATGCTGGTGGGCTACATTATTATCGAGCACGCGGGCTGAGGCTTTCGGCCCATAGCGCCCGCCGACTGCACGAACGGTGCTGCACGGAAACGCGGCAATCAGCATCGCTTTAATTAATTTGGGTGTTCAGACTGAAACGTCTGCCAGTACTCAGGAATACGTGCGAAGGTCAGTTGGAACCAGGCCGTAAATTGTTCGGGCGTCGTCGCCATCTGCTGGGCAATCTCGTCTATTGACTGGTAGGCGTAGCTCGACACTTCATCAGGATTCATCTGCGGGACGTCGTCCGTCACGCCAAAATACACATGCCCCAGCTCATGCTCAATCAGCCCGTTATCCAGCGGCAAACGATAGGTCAGCGTAAACATCGGCGTCAGCGCACAGCGTAACCCCATTTCTTCATACAAACGGCGATGTGCTGCCTGCAACGTCTCTTCACCGGGCGCAGGATGGCTACAGCAGGTATTACTCCATAAACCGCCGCTGTGGTATTTCTCCTCTGCGCGCTGCTGCAATAACAACTGCTGGTGAGAGTTGAAAACATAAACGGTAATCGCACGATGTAATGCTCCTTTTACATGCGCTTCCTGCTTTTCCATTACGCCCGTTGGCCTGTCATTTTCATCAACCAGCACCACTTCAGTCAACGGCATACCCTTCTCCTGCAATACCTGATTCTCCGGCAATGATTCTGTATTACGGTCATCACAATCCGTCTCGCCGCCGGAGTCTTCGGCGGCGAGCTGAACATCATTATAGCAGGGTGAAGCTGTCGCTCTTCACACGCTGTGAATCCAGACCAATCATCACGTCGAATTTGCCGGGTTCCACCACCTGCTGCATGCGGGCATTGTAGAACTTCAGCGCGTCCTGATCGAGCGTGAAGGTGACCGTGCGGGATTCCCCCGGCTGTAGCATCACTTTCTCAAAGCCACGCAGCTCCTTCAGCGGGCGGCTGATGGAAGCCACTACATCATGGAGATACAGCTGTACTACCGTTTCCCCTGCGCGGTTGCCGGTGTTTTTCACCGTTACGCTGGCGTTGATCGTCCCGTTACGCTTCATGGTCTGGCTGGACAAACGCACGTCTGACACGCTGAAGGTGGTGTAGCTCAGGCCATAACCGAACGGATAGAGTGGCCCGTTGGCTTCATCGTAGTAGTGAGACGTATATTTGCCTGGATTTTCCGGCGTGTAAGGACGGCCTGACGGCAGGTGATTGTAATAAATCGGGATCTGTCCGACGGAACGTGGGAAGGACATCGGCAGTTTGCCGGACGGGTTGTAGTCACCAAACAGCACATCGGCGATCGCATTGCCCCCTTCCGTACCGCTGAACCAGGTTTCCAGTAACGCATCGGCCTGCTGATCTTCACGTACCAGCGCCAGAGGGCGTCCGTTCATCAGCACCAGAACCAGCGGTTTACCCGTGGCTTTCAGCGCGGCAATCAGGTCACGCTGACCTTGCGGCAGGTCGATGTTCGAACGGCTGGACGCTTCATGCGCCATCCCGGCCGCTTCGCCGACCACTGCGACCACGACATCCGCCTTCTTCGCTGCTGCTACGGCTTCATCGATCATCACCTGCGGCGGACGTTTATCCACCTGAACGGCATCTTCATACTGATTCAGGAAGTCGATAATGCCTTTGTGATTACTGACGTTGGCACCTTTGGCATAGAGAATGGTGGCTTTATCGCCGACGGCATTCTTCAGACCCTGATAAACGGTAATCGTCTGTTTCGTGACGCCCGCGGCAGACCAGCTTCCCATCGTATCGCGCTGGCTGTCAGCCAATGGCCCCACAACGGCAATCGTGCCTTCTTTCTTCAACGGCAGCGTTTGCAGACGGTTTTTCAACAGCACCAGACTCTTACGCGCCACGTCACGCGCATCCAGACGGTGTAAGCGACTTTCCGCATTGGTATCTACCGGATCGGAACCGACTGGCCCCAAGTGACGATACGGATCTTCAAACAGCCCCATATCATATTTCACGTTCAGCACCTGACGGCAGGCATCGTCGATCTCCTGCACGCTCACCGCGCCGCTTTTCACCAGCTCAGGCAGATAGCGCACGAAATACTCGTCGCTCATGCTCATGCCGATACCGGATTTAACCGCCAGACGCGATGCATCACGCGGATCGCTGGCCACGCCGTGCTTAATCAGCTCTTTAATCGCGCCGTGATCGGTAATGGTGATGCCTTTGAAATTCCACTGATCGCGCAGAACGTCTTTCAGCAACCAGCTGTTAGAGGTAGCTGGCGTACCGTTGATTGAGTTCAGCGCGACCATCACGCCGCTGCTGCCCGCGTCAATCGCCGCTTTGTAAGGCGGCATATAGTCCTGGAACATGCGCTGAGGGCTCATGTCCACGGTGTTATAGTCACGTCCGCCTTCCACCGCACCGTAAAGTGCATAGTGTTTTACGCTGGTCATCAGCGAGTGGCGTCCCGTTACATCATCGCCCTGAAAGGATTTGACTACCACACCGGCAATTTTGCTGGTCAACCAGGTATCTTCACCGAAGCCTTCTGACACACGACCCCAGCGCGGATCGCGGGTGATATCCACCATCGGCGCCCAGGTCATGTTCAGACCGTCTTCCGTCGCTTCATACGCCGCTACACGCGCACTTTTCGCAATCGCGTCCATATCCCAACTGGAGGCCAATCCCAGTGCGATAGGGAAAATGGTGCGCTGGCCGTGTACCACGTCGTAGGCAAAAAACAGGGGAATCTTCAGGCGGCTGAGTTGCATGACCTGATCTTGCATCGCACGGATGTCCGGGCGGGTCACCGTATTAAAAATCGCGCCAACCTGGCCATTTCGGATCATTTCCCGAATGGCTTCTTTCGGGTTATCCGTCCCGACGCTGATTAATCGGAGCTGGCCGATCTTCTCTTCCAGCGTCATTTTTTTCAGCAGATCCGTGACAAACGCATCACGTTGCTGATGTGAAGGCGATAGTGAGGCCGGCGCAGACGTCAGTTCCTGCGCAAACGCCGGATTACAAGCAAGTCCAATTGCTATAGTCAGTGAAGTAAGCCATTTCATTCGTTATAAAGACCCAGTCAATCCAGGCGTCAGAGCAGAACAGAATAAGGCGCTGAAGCACAAGACAGGTTGAAGATTCCGACGGTCACATCCCTTCTCTGACAAGGCGAAAAACACCTTCTCCTGCCTTAAGCGAATAAGGCTTCCCGATAGTGGTTGCCGCACCGACGCACTCAAATGCACAGCGCGTAATATAGTGCATTTATTGAGGTTTCATTTAATAAAAACTGCAAGAATAATGCTAAACGGTACGCATAATTCACATTCCCTGCCTTCCGTTTGCACCAACATCCTGACAGCAACGCGCAAAACGATAGACGAGCCGCGGCAAGGAGGATGATTTCTCCTACCTTTCGTGCTAATCCTAAGGCTTCGTTAACACAAGGAGCATCAGACATGTATCAGCTGTATATCGCCAATAAAAACTATTCGTCCTGGTCACTGCGTCCGTGGGTGCTGTTGAAAGCACTGTCGATTCCTTTCGAAGAGAAGCTGGTTGCCTTTGCGCCGGGTATGTCACAGCCGGCATTTAAGGCCTTTTCGCCGACGGCAAAAGTTCCCTGCCTGATCGATGGCGAGACCACCGTCTGGGATTCATTGGCGATTACCGAATATCTGGCTGAACAACATCCCGGCGTCTGGCCTGCTGATGCCAAAACCCGCGCCTGGGCACGCTGTGCCGCCGCCGAAATGCATTCCGGCTTTACCGCACTGCGTAACACCTGCTCCATGAGCTGCGGCGTGCGCGTTAAAATGACCGAAATATCGCCTGACCTCAGCAATGACATTACTCGCATCTGCGAACTGTGGCAGGAAGGATTGACGCGCTTTGGCGGACCGTTTCTGGCAGGAAAACAGTTTTCGGCCGTCGACGCCTTCTTTGCACCGGTTGTCTTCCGTATCAAAACCTACCAGCTTCCCGTTTCTCCGGAAGCCACTGCCTATTGCGACCATCTGCTAGCGCAGCCCGCTATGCAACGTTGGCTACAAGATGCATTAGCGGAAACCTGGCGTGAAGCTGCGCATGATGATGAGGTGAAAAAAGCAGGTGAAGTGATAGAAGATTTTCGCGCTCAAGCATGACAGCCCGCCGCAGGCTATGGCTCGCTCGGCCACCGTCAAAATATCCCCTTCCAAACTATCAGGAAGGGGAGTACTGATTATTCGGTTTCGATACTCGCCATGCTCTGCGGTTGGCGGGAAGCCAGTGATTTTTGTTTCTTATAGCTCAACGCGGCGGCAGGCACCTCGCTGACCTTACCGGTTTCCATCCACTTACGCAGGCGGTTAGCATCCGCAAAGTGCGTGTATTTACCGAAGGCATCCAACACCACCAGCGCAACAGGCCGCTGATTAATAACCGTACGCATCACCAGACAGTGTCCTGCCTGATTCGTGAAGCCGGTTTTGGTGAGCTGAATACTCCAGTCCGCTTTATAGACCAGATGGTTCGTGTTTCTGAACGGCTGGCTGTACGCCGGGTGGGAGAACGTCGCGGTTTTCTCCTGTGTGGTACTAAGCTGGCCCAGCAGCGGATATTGCTTGCTGGCAATCAAGAGCTTGGTGAGATCGCGGGCCGTCGAGACATTATTGATAGACAGCCCGGTTGGCTCCACATAGCGCGTGTGTGCCATACCCAACGCACGGGCTTTGGCATTCATCGCGCGGATAAACGCCTGATAGCCGCCCGGATAGTGGTGCGCCAGACTAGCCGCTGCGCGGTTTTCTGATGACATCAGCGCCAGTAGCAGCATGTCGCGGCGGCTGATCTCACTGTTCAGACGAACGCGCGAGTAGACCCCTTTCATTTCTTTCGTCTGGCTGATATCGACAGAGATAATTTCATCCAGCGGTTGATTGGCATCCAGCACCACCAGCGCCGTCATCAGTTTCGTCACCGAAGCAATCGGCACCACCACATCAGGATTACTGGAATAAAGGATGTGGTTATCACGCAGATCCACCACCATGGCGCTACCGGAAGCAATTTCCTGATGCGCAGTACCAGCGGAGTACGTCGGCGCTTTCGCCACAGCCTGAGGCAACATCACAGCATGGGTTGATAGCACCAACAGGCCAAAAAGAGAAAGCTTAAAATTTTTAGTCATTCTTCAATAACTTAAACAGTATTCTGTTAAATGAAAGGGATGGGCAGCGGCATTATAATTTACCGCCCTTCCCTGCGCACTCACACAGCAGAAAAGCTTTGTGACAAATGTTGACAGACGGTTTGAGCAACCTACTGTTTTTTATCGTGTTACGTCAGAGACGGTCTTATTTTGCGCATGTGGTTGAGCAAACGCAGGCTGACGCCGCTGAATATCCCCGCAGTAATCCCACTCGCCGCGCCCGACAGCAGGCAGAATACGGGGTCATGCACCAACGCCGGAAACCGAGCCAGTTGGACGGAAAAATAGAAACGAGAACAAAACGTCAGAAGCATTAAGGCCAACGGCCACCACGAACCGGTGCGCTGAAAAACACGTAATTCCGGCCGATAAGCGCCTGACGTTTTCCCCCACGCCCAGCCGATGCCCAGCCCAATAATCAACGCCAGTAGAAATCCTCCCGCGGCCGCAAGCGGGAGCTGAAGCGTATGAAAAATCGCGCTGATGCCCCACGCCATAAAAATCATCGGCACAACTAGCATCCGTACCAGCGATTGCTGCCGCGGCTGGCTGGCTTTTACGCCGGCATAAATCAGATAACCCAAAACGATCCACACCCAATAAGGCGTGTGACGCAGAATAATCAGCAGGTTTTCCACGGCAGTAAGACTCCTTCATCACTCGACACGTCATCAACGGTGATAGCCAAAAACCGGTGTGACTACGGTGTGACTTTGGCCTGTTCCAGCGCCTGTTTCACCGCATTAATCACGCCCTGGCTCGATAACGTTGCCCCCGTTACCGCATCCACTTTGTTAATGTCCTGCTTTTCAATGAGTTCAGGCACAATCTGATCCGTCGCGCTCAGCATCATCGCTTCGGTATCGCCATGCTTCAGCACTTCAGCATTAGCAATCTTCCCGTCTTTAATGCTGACCGTGACCTCAATTTCTGCCGCCTTCCCCTGCGCTTTACCGATGTAGGCACCGTCTTTATAGTGCACCATATCACTACCATGAACGGACAGAGAGAACGCCATCACTAACGTAGCCAGCGCCGCCGAAATAGATTTTTTCATCATTTCCCCGTGTGCAAATAGAACAATAAAAACAACAATTCAATAACCAGAAAAGAACAATTAATTAAAACCTAATAATTGATAATAAGATTTCGTTTCAATATTATCCAATGGCAATTGAAGCCGTAACGCACACTCTATACACCGTTCTCTGAGTGCTTTCAACTGGGTCTCATCATCGGTCATCACCGATATTTCCACGAAATAACCCAGTGATTCAATATAATCGAGCGTAATATGGAAGGCGTTTAAAAAGTAGATACTGCGGATTTTATGAATTTCAAAAAGAGGTCGATACCCCAACGTCTGTAACATGCTGTCAGTTTTTTCAAAGCCTTCAACGTTAACCGCTTCACAGCGATCGATGCCCGGCCCTTTCACAATCCAGAGCTTAATGCCCGATGGCTCCATGCGGCGCACCAGCATTTTGATATTTTGCTGTTGCAGGCGGTTCTCTGCATCATCGTAATAAACATCATGCTCTTTATTTTCAAAGACGAAAGCCTCGGGATGAAGGCTAAAAAGCGTATTCCTGAAAACGGCTATATCGTCGATTCGAAATTTAAGTTCAACTTCATATTTCCCTGTGAAATGTTCAACCATGTTCTTTCCCCTCACTGGATTCCCTGAAATAACATTGACTCCCCGCCATATCGAAACAGCGTTTTATTACGCTGCCATACGGAAATTCAAGATAATAATGATTCGGTCATCCGCAAAATAGATCATACAGGTAACACAATATGGCCCAAGGGCCGTCCTCTCATCCTCCTTGATTAACGCCTTACGTCCTGTCACATCCTGGCATTGCAATAACACTATCGAGATAGTCAGGCCGCGTTATTACCTTACAACGTCAGATGTCCCAAGCGCAATTTCCTGTCAGAGAATGCCTGTCGACGAATGCCATCGGCGATTTCCCAGCAAAAAAAGCGGTCAGCGCCCTTGCTGGACGCTGACCGCCGTTAATAGTAGCTGAGAAGAGAAAAACCGCTAGTTCTTCACGCCGCAACTGCTGGTAATAGCAAAATCAGTGCAGAATTGAAGCCGTGATGGTGCATAAACTCACGCAAAATCAGCAATCGGGTGGAGAAGGCATTCTCTAGCGGAATTCCCTCCCAGGTCGCCGGACTCCCCAGCATGACGCGCTCCAGACGTTTAAATGTCCGCTCCATGTCATCCTGCGGCAAGTGCCAACCTGCTTCCTCTTCTTCTGCTCCCGAAATCTGAGCAATAGTGACCAAGGCAGGGTCGAAAGAAAACAGAACGGAATCCGCAGGAATATCGTGGCGAATGCGCGTCACTTCATCCTCTACCGCCATGATCGCCCGCTCCATTTCGTCCGGTGTTGGAGGAAGATGCCTGAAAAACGCCGCCGCCGTTTTGTCAAAACCGATGGTCAATTGCAGGGTTGCCGACGGTTGTGATGACGTCCCACAGACAACCGTCGTCTGCTGTTCGCCAATGTACAGCACCGTTACCGGCACATCTGGCGCTACGCGTTGTCTGGCAAGCGAGTACGCCTGTTGCAGATTCACATCATTTTCCATCACGGCATCCCCTTATTTAGTGCTGCCCCTCATGCTGACAGCAGCGTGCAATACCGGCGATATCGGCGGGCGTGGTTCGGCAACAGCCGCCAATCAGCCGTGCGCCTGCTGCCTGCCACTCGGGCAAATACGCGGTCAACGAGCAGGCGTCATCGTGAGCGCTGTTCCAGGTTTTCGTTACCGCATCATACTGCTCGCCGGAATTGGGATAAACCACCAACGGCAAATCCGTCAGCGAGGACAGGTGCCTCAGCGCTGGCGTCACGTTTTCCAGCGCGATGCAGTTGATACCCACAGCGACCACCTGCGAACAGGCGTTGACCCGCGCCAGCACCGTACGCAATGGCGTGCCGTCGCTGAGGTGCTCGCTGTCACGCAAGGTGAAAGAGAACCAGGCCTGCGCCTGAGGGAACTCGGCCAGTAACGCAATCAATGCCTCTATTTCGGCAAAAGACGGCAGCGTCTCGCAGGCCAGCAGATCGGCACCCGCCTCATGCAGCGCCGTTATACGCGGCCGATGAAACGCCATCATCTCGGCCTGCGGCAGTTTGTAATCACCGCGATACTCCGAACCATCCGCCAGATAGGCACCGTACGGCCCCACCGATCCCGCCACCAGCAGCGTTCCAGCCTGCGGATTATCACGACGGTAATCATCCCGTGCCTGCGCCGCTAGCTGTACGCTCTTGGCAATCAGCGCCAGTGATTCCGCTTCGCTATACCCGCGCGCCTTAAACCCTTGCGGTGTCGCCTGATAGCTGGCGGTAATCGCACACTGTGCTCCAGCTTTGAAATAATCGAGATGCACCTGATAAATCAGCGCCGGGTTTTCAACCAGCACTTTCGCCGACCACAGCGGATCCGTTAAATCACAACCGCGCGCTTCCAGTTCGGTCGCCAACGCGCCGTCCAGCACAATCGTTGAGGCCGTCGCCAGCATTTCGGTAACCGTATTTTTACGCAATGTCTTCCGCTCCCGTTAATCTACGTTTCTTCATTGACTGCGTGAAATAATAAGCACCATAGCACAGCGCGACAAACGGAATTCCACACCACAGTGCAATCCGCTGGCTTGGGTCAAACGCCAGCCCGACGCAGGCCAGCAGGCACAATAGGAAGCCAAGAATCGGCGTGATGGGGAACCAAGGGGCGCGATATTGCAGATCCGAAAGCGGTTTTCCCGAGCGGACATGGTGACGGCGGAACATATAGTGCGAGGCGCAGATGCTCAGCCACACCGCCACTACGGCAAAACCAGAAATCGCGGACAGCGCCACATAGACGGTATCCGGCGCGACCACGCTGGAAAAGAGCGCCAGCAACCCGCCCAGCATACTGACGGAAATAGCAAAAAGCGGAATGCCACGGCGCGTCAGACGAGAAAAACGGCGCGGCAGCGTGCCTTCGTTGGACAGCGACCACAGCATACGCCCCGAGGCATACAGCCCCGAGTTAGCGGCAGACAGGATCGCCGTCAAAATCACGAAATTAAAAATGTCGGCGGCGTAAGGAATACCAATCTTTTCAAACACCAGCACAAACGGGCTTTTAGCGATACCGGCCTCTTCCATCGGAATGATCGCTGCCAGTACCAGCACCGTGCCCAGAAAGAAGATCACCAGTCGCGCAACGGTAGTACGAATCGCCATCGGCACGACCTTCTGCGGATTCTCGGTTTCTCCAGCGGCGATGCCGATCAGCTCCGTACCGGAGAAAGCGAAGTTTACCGCCACCATTGTCATCAGGATCGGCAGGCCGCCGTGTGGGAACCAGCCAGACGCGGTAATGTTCTGGAAGAACGGCGCGGGTGAGCCGTCCTGCATCGGAATAAAGCCAAACATCGCGCCAGCACCAAGCACAATAAAAGCGAGAATCGTGACGACTTTAACGATAGAGAACCAGAATTCCCCTTCGGCAAAGAAACGGGACGACACGATATTCAGCAGATAGATCAGCACACAAAACAGCAAACACCAGGTCCAGACCGGCACCTGCGGGAACCAATACTGCATGCAAAAACCGGCGGCGGTCAGGCTGGATCCCAGTGCAACCGTCCACGTCAGCCAATACAGCCACGCCACGGTATAGCCGGTTGCCGGGCTGAGATAGCGGGACGCATACACATGAAATGCCCCGGTTTCCGGCATCGCGACGGACAGCTCACCCAGACTCAGCATCACCAGATACACCACCAGCGCGCCGATCAGATACGCCAATAGCGTCCCGGCCGCACCCGTCGTGGAAATAATGTAGCCCGTATTAAAAAACAGACCGGTGCCGATGACGCCACCGAGCGAAAGCATCACCAAATGGCGAGCTTTCATCGTGCGCTTAAACTGCCCTTCCGTGCCTGATGCGTGTTGTTCCATGATGACCTTTCATTATAGACGTCTAAACTTCCAGATAGATGGAGTGTTATACCGCCAACTGATTCGTAAAGTAAAGTACAGGCCAGCGGGAGAGTGATGAGGTGCGTTAAATCTGAACAGCTATGTCAGAAATATAGAGAGGGGGAAAAAGAAGAGAGAGAAATAACGCGTAAGGAAGCGGTGAGCACTTATGGCTCACCAATCACGCGGGCAATATCTGTTGAGGTCTTCAGGGTGCGGATCTCGCTGAATAACTCGGTGGCGTCGTCGTACTCTTTACGCAAATAGCCGAGCCACTGTTTGATGCGCGCGACGTGATACAGTCCCGTGTCGCCCTGCTTTTCCAACTGCACATATTTTTGTAGCAGCAGCATGACCTCCGGCCACGGCATACGCGGTTCGTTATACTTAATCACGCGGCTCAGGTTCGGCACATTCAGCGCGCCCCGCCCGATCATCACCGCATCGCAGCCCGTTGTCGCCATACAGTCCTGCGCGCTCTGCCAGTCCCAGATTTCGCCGTTGGCGATCACCGGAATCCGCAATCGCTGGCGGATTTCCCCTATTGCCTGCCAGTTAATACATTCGGCTTTATAACCATCTTCCTTCGTTCGGCCATGCACGGCCAGCTCGCTCGCGCCCGCCTGCTGCACCGCGTCGGCAATTTCAAACTGGCGAGCGCCGGAATCCCAGCCCAGACGGATTTTCACCGTGACTGGCAAATGCGCAGGCACCGCCTCACGCATCGCTTTTGCACCCCGATAAATCAACTCGGGATCTTTCAACAGCGTCGCCCCGCCCCCGCTGCCGTTCACCAGCTTCGACGGGCAACCGCAGTTAAGATCGACACCATATGAGCCCAGTTCTACCGCCCGCGCCGCATTTTCCGCCAGCCACTGTGGGTATTGCCCCAGTAGCTGAACACGCACCAGCGTGCCTGACGGCGTACGGCTGGCATGCTGTAGTTCCGGGCAAAGGCGATAAAAGGATTTAACCGGCAGACACTGATCCACCACGCGTAAAAATTCGGTGATGCACAGGTCATAATCATTTACTTCAGTCAGCAGTTCTCGCACTAATGAGTCGAGAACCCCTTCCATCGGAGCAAGCAGAACACGCATAACGCTACTCGGTAACCATTCGATCGTTAATCACAGCCATTCAGGCCAAAAAAAGCAGGCAATCTTAGGGGGTATTGTACGGGGAACGCAACGGGAAAGATAACGCAGGGCAGGCCATGAGGTTGCCTCTTGTGAACATATCATCAATAATTCGTGACGAATTTGTACCGACACCGTCCTTACGGACCACAACGAAGTGGCTATTTTTTATGTCGAATGTCAAAACCGCAGAATTTAAACGCCCGCAGCTTTCACTGCCCAACAGCGCAGACAAGCTGCTGCTGCACTCCTGCTGCGCGCCCTGCTCAGGTGAAGTCATGGAAGCCATCACCGCTTCTGGCATCGACTACACCATTTTCTTTTATAACCCCAACATCCACCCGCAGCGTGAATACCTGATCCGCAAAGAAGAGAATATCCGTTTCGCCGAACAGCATAACGTGCCTTTCATTGATGCAGATTACGATTCGGATAACTGGTTCGCGCGCGCTAAAGGCATGGAATGGGAACCGGAACGCGGCATTCGCTGCACCATGTGTTTTGATATGCGCTTTGAGCGCACAGCGCTGTACGCCGCAGAAAACGGGTTTAGCGTCATTTCCAGTTCGCTGGGGATTTCACGCTGGAAAAACATGCAGCAGATTACCGAATGCGGAAAGAACGCTGCGCAGAAATATCCCGGCATCACCTACTGGGATTACAACTGGCGCAAAGGCGGCGGCTCGTCGCGCATGATCGAAATCAGCAAACGCGAACGTTTCTATCAACAGGAGTATTGCGGCTGCATTTATTCCCTGCGCGATTCCAATAAACATCGCAAATCACAGGGGCGCGATATTATCCGCATCGGTAAGCTGTATTACGGTGACGAAACCGAATAACGCTACGCCAGAGTCAGGCACGCCGTGCGGCGTGCCATTTTCACTGCATCTTACTTCTTCACGTCTACCTGATAGAAAATATGCTTACCGAACGGGTCGATCTCATACCCGGTCACTTCCTTACGCACGGGTTCAAAGATGGTGGAATGCGCAATCATGACGGCCGGTGCCTGATCGTGCATCATCTGCTGCGCCTGCTTGTACAAGGCAATACGCTGCTCGTGATCCTGTGAAGCGCGCGCTTCGATAATGATTTTATCAAACGGCGCATAACACCATTTCGCCGAGTTGGAGCCGCCGTTAGCCGCGGTACAGGTAAAGAGCGGCCCGAAGAAGTTATCAGGATCGCCCGTCGCCGTTGTCCAGCCCATCAATGCCGCCTGATGCTCACCGCCTTTCACCCTCTTCAGGTATTCACCCCACTCGAAGGTGACAATTTTGGCCTGTACGCCAACTTTCGCCCAGTCGGCCTGAATCATCTCCGACATACGGCGGGCGTTCGGATTGTACGGACGCTGTACCGGCATCGCCCACAGTTCGATAGTGGTGCCTTCCGCCAAACCGGCTTCTTTCAGTAACGCCTTCGCCTTCTCGGGATCGTAGTCATAATCCTTCAGGTCACTGTCGGCACTCCAGACGCCCGGCGGCAGCAGGTTTTTCGCTGCGGTTCCGGTTCCCTGAAAAACGGCTTCGATAATCGCCGGCTTGTTAATCGCCATCGTTAACGCCTGCCGTACTTTCACATTGTCCGTCGGTGCCTTCTGGGTATTGAACGACAGGAAGCCGGTGTTCAGTCCGGCCTTTTGCATCAGCACGATGTCCTTGTTTTCTTTCATGCGCGGCAGGTCGGCGGGATTAGGGAACGGCATCACCTGGCACTCATTCTTCTCCAGCTTGGCGTACCGCACGGAGGCATCCGGTGTGATGGTGAAAATCAGTCGATCCAGCTTGGCCTTGCCTTCCCAATAGGCGGGAAACGCTTTAAACAGAATGCGGGAATCTTTCTGATACTGCGCTAATTCAAAAGGTCCGGTGCCAATCGGCTCCATATCCACACGCTCCGGCGTCCCGGCTTTGAGCATCGCATCGGCATATTCCGCAGAGAGAATAGACGCGAAGTACCAGGCTAAATCAGCCAGAAACGGGGCTTCCGCATGGGAGAGCGTAAAGCGTACCGTGTGGTCATCCACTTTCTCAATGCTCTGAATCAACGAGCCAAAGGACAAGCTTTCAAAATTGGCATAAGTTCCTTTCGAGACGCTGTGGTAAGGGTGCTGCGGATCTTTTTGCCGTTGGGCAGGACATTATTTTTAGCGACGGCACCAGCGTACTCGGCGCGGACAACAAGGCCGCCGTTACCGTGGTCATGACACTCATGGAGAACCTGACTGACGCGACGCCGCACGGCGATATCGTGGTAGCCTTCGTGCCGGACGAAGAAATTGGGCTGCGTGGGGCGAAAGCGCTCGATCTCAAACGCTTCGATGTTGATTTTGCCTACACCATCGACTGCTGTGAGCTGGGTGAAGTGGTGTATGAGAACTTCAACGCAGCTTCCGCGGAAATTCGCTTTACCGGTGTGCCTGCGCACCCGATGTCGGCGAAAGGCGTGCTGGTTAACCCGTTGCTCATGGCACATGACTTTATCAGCCAGTTCGATCGCCAGCAGACGCCGGAGCACACGGAGGGACGCGAGGGCTATGTCTGGTTTAACGACCTGACGGCGAACGCTAATGAAGCGAAGCTCAAAGCCTCTATCCGCGATTTTGATTTAGCCGCGTTTGAACAGCGGAAGCAGCAGATTGCCGCAATCGCAGAGAAGATTGCCGCACAGTACCCGACTGGCAGCGTGACCTATACCCTCACCGATATCTACAGCAATATCAGCAACGCCATCACCGACGATCGCCGCGCGATCGACCTGCTGTTTGCCGCACTGGAGACGCTGGGCATTGAACCCAAAGTGACGCCAATGCGTGGCGGCACGGACGGCGCGGCGCTGTCTGCCAAAGGGTTGCTGACGCCAAACTTCTTCACCGGCGCGCACAATTTCCATTCGCGCTTTGAGTTTCTTCCTGTGCCGTCATTTGTGAAATCGTATGAAGTTGCGCTGAATTTATGCCTGCTGGCAGCGAAATAATCGCGTCCAGAAAAGCGTGAGGCGGACACTCGTCCGCCTCAATAACGCCTCACTGACTGTTTGCCCGTCTACATTTTCCGCTCTACTTCTGCGCCAGCCTCAGCGCCGACGGCGTCAGACCGTATTCCTTTTTGAATTGGTGGCTTAGGTGGCTGGCGGAGCTGAACCCGCAGGCCAGCGCGATGTCCGTGATCGGCTGCGTACCGTGACGCACGAGCGCTTCCGCGCGGGCCAGCCGCTGTTTCAGCACATACTGATGCGGTGCCATTCCCACACTCTGGCGAAACATGCGTGCAAAGTGAAACTCGCTAAGCCCTGCTTCCGCCGCCAGCGTCTGTAGCGTCAGCGGCTGATCGAGATGTGCCTCAATTTGCATCTTGCTGCGCTGCAGTACCGAGGGCGCCAGTCCGCCGCGCACCGTCGGCAGTTCCCACTGCAACTGGGTGTAGCCACGCAGCACCTGAATCATCAACAGCGTTGCGGCGCTACTCAGCACAAGCTGGTTCGCCGAGTCGTCCCAGCGATTGCTGAGCAGAAATTGCCGATACAGCGAGGTAATCAACGGATCGCTACCAAATATCCGCTCTTCCGTGCAGATTGATGCCGGACTGCGATCCCAGGTTTGCTCAGCCAGCTGCCGCAGGTGCGCATCGTCAAAATACAGGTGCACAAAATCGAGGTCGCCACGAATATCCCAGGTCGACGAGCTTTGTTTCGGCATCAGGCAGAAACGATCCGGCCCGCCACCGTTATGCCAGCCATCTGCCGTTTTATGATAGCTCTCATAGCCACCGGCGGTATAAAGACTGAGCGTATGGTGTTCTGTGTTTTCCATCGTGACGCGATCGTGGCGGTTAAACCATGCAGCCAGCCGCACGCCGGAGGTCAGCTCGACGGTGTCACGCAGTTCGGTTTTATGATGCAGCATGGTATCGAACGCTTTATAACGATGCATTGCTGCCTCCGTTTTTCACTTAACCGCAAGATTCTGTTATTCACCGCAAGGTGCTGAAAGCCAGCAACAAACGCACACGCCATACTGCCGCTATGCACTCATGCGGAATCACTCAATGAATACCTTGCTCTATTTTTCTGTCGTCCTGATTTGGGGCACAACCTGGATCGCGATTAGCCTGCAACACGGCGAGGTCGCTGCCGAAATCTCCGTTTTCTGGCGCTTTGCGCTGGCATCGGCCATCTTGCTGACGTTTCTGGCCCTGACGCGCCGCCTGCGTCCGCTTTCGTCACGCGCTCACCTGCTGTGTATGGTACAAGGGCTATGCGTATTCGGCGTCAACTTTCTCTGTTTTTACCACGCCATCGCCTGGATTTCGAGCGGATTGGAATCCATCATTTTTTCGATGGCGGTACTGTTTAACGCCTTTAATAGCCGTATTTTCTTCGGCCAGCCGTTAACACGCAACGTGGCGATCGCCACACCGCTCGGGCTGATCGGCATTGTCGCGCTGTTCTGGCATGACCTGATGCAAATCGACGCGCAGCCCTATCTGCTGTGGGGCGTGGGATTGAGCATTCTGGGCACCTACTGCTTCTCACTCGGCAATATGATTAGCGCCCAGCACCAGCGACAGGGTCGCGACATACTGACGACCAACGGCTGGGGCATGGGATATGGTGCGCTATGGATGGGGTTATTCAGCCTGATTCAGGGGTATAGCTTCACACCGGAGTACAGCGCCAGCTATCTGAGTTCCCTGTTCTATCTGGCTATCTTTGGTTCGGTCATCGGCTTCGGTGCCTACTTCAGCCTGATCGGTCGCATCGGTGCCAGTCAGGCAGCGTATACCACGCTACTCTTTCCGCTGGTGGCGCTGTCGATTTCGACACTATTTGAAGACTACCAGTGGCGGCCCAACGCGCTTATCGGCCTGCTGCTGATTCTGGCGGGCAACGCGGTGATGTTCTACCGTCCACGCCATCCGACCGCGCAGCCTGCCACGGCGAAATAGCGCGATAAAAAAAGGGAGCCAATGGCTCCCTATCGATTTTACTTGTCCGCTGGCTTACTGCGGTTTTGCGGACGCGGCGCGCGGCGTTGGCCTTCGCCATTGCCCTTACCGCTATTGCCTTTATTCCCACCCCACGGGCTATCGCTATTACCGCCCGCTTTACGCGGCTGGCGATTGCCATCGGCCGGACGGCGTTCGCCCTGACCCTGGCTACGCTCAGACTGCGCGCGAGGAGAGGCGTTACGCGCACCGCCGCCGCCACGGTTGCCCTGACGACCATTCACAATCGGCTCAGCCTTGATCGACGGATCCGGCTCGTAGCCTTCGATAGCGATACGTGGAATCTCACGCTTCAACAGACGCTCGATGTCGCGCAGCAGTTTGTGTTCATCCACACAGACCAGCGACAGCGCTTCACCCGTTGCTTCCGCACGACCGGTACGACCGATACGGTGAACGTAATCTTCTGGCACGTTTGGCAGCTCATAATTCACCACGTGCGGCAGTTGGTCGATATCCAGACCACGCGCGGCGATATCCGTCGCCACCAGCACACGAATGCTGCCGTCTTTAAAGTTTGCCAGTGCACGCGTACGCGCCCCCTGACTTTTATTGCCGTGGATAGCGGCAGCGGTAATACCGTCTTTTTCCAGCAGCTCAGCGAGGTGGTTAGCGCCGTGCTTGGTACGCGTAAACACCAGCACCTGCTGCCAGTTATTTTCACCAATCAGCTGCGACAACAGTTCACGCTTGCGGCGTTTATCAACAAAATGCACGTGCTGCGTAACCAGTTCAGACGGTGTATTACGGCGCACGACTTCAACCGAGGCGGGATTAGTCAGCAGCTTGTTCGCCAGCGCTTTGATCTCATCAGAGAAAGTCGCGGAGAACAGCAGGTTTTGACGTTTAGCAGGCAGCTTCGCCAGCACTCGGCGAATGTCGTGAATGAAGCCCATATCCAGCATACGGTCCGCTTCATCCAGCACCAGAATTTCAACCTGTGACAGGTCAACGGCGCGTTGATGCTCCAGATCGAGCAGACGTCCCGGCGTTGCCACCAGAATATCTACGCCACCGCGCAGTTTCATCATCTGTGGGTTAATGCTCACGCCACCGAATACGACCAGTGAACGCAGGCTCAGATACTTGCTGTAAGCCTTCACATTTTCATCAATCTGCGCAGCCAACTCACGGGTTGGTGTCAGGATCAGCGCACGTACCGGACGGCGACCTTTCCCTTTATTCTGCGCTTCACGGCTGGTCAGCAATTGTAATAACGGCAGCGTAAAGCCCGCTGTTTTACCCGTACCGGTTTGTGCGCTGGCCATTAAATCGCGCCCTTCCAGCACGACAGGAATCGCCTGACGCTGAACAGGAGTAGGATCGCGATAACCCTGCTCGTCAATCGCGCGCAGAATATCGGCACTCAGGCCGAGAGAATCAAATGACATAAAAAGAACAACTCCAGATCCGCTCTGACCGGACAGCAGCCGGTGTAGTTTTCAGAGGGTCAGTAAGACGGGTTTGCTGGGCCACTATTTACGTAACAACTCACGTAACACTTCACGTAACAACGACATACGCAACAACCACGGTGAACGAGCACAACTACGGTGCATGACTGCCGCCGATTGTAGCAGAGATTCTATCCCCGTCATACTTCAAGCTGCATGTGCGTTGGCTTCTCTTAAATACTCGGCCCGTCGTGGGCCTCGCCCTAAAGGGCCGCTGCAAGCAGCGTTCAAATCTGCTCCCGGCAGATTTGTCACCCCAGTCACTTACTGGTGTAAGCTCCTGGGGATTCCCGCGTTTGCCGCCTGCCTGCAACTCGAATTATTTAGGGTATAACTACGAGAGGATTTTTATCTGCATCAGCCCGTTTTTCTGGCGGGGCGCAGTAAGGGGCAATTTTGGCAGTATTCCTGCGGCTGCGATGCCTTGTAATAAAAACAGCAGGTGCGGCGAAAGCGCACGTCACGAAAGCTCACCGAACGCCCCGCTACGGGAACCCGCGTTTTTGCACGAAAGAACGGTTTCAGCGGATTATCATCACAGCCAAAACGTTCGCCGGGCGCAGCCAGCAAGGCGTCAAAGTCCTGCTGCACCTGCTGTGCCAGCGTCATTCCCGGCGAGCACACCGCTGCTGGATCGTCCCACTCAATGCGCTGTTCGTATAATGAAAATACCCGTACAGCTACGTTTTCCCACAGAATGCGTAGCGGCGCGCCCGACACCGTCGACAGCATATGTAGGATCGGCGACAGGTGTTGAGCAAACAGCGTGTCGAACAGGCTATCGCGCCACGCGTCTCGTTGTCCCAATTCCGGTTGGGAGACGGTGAGATCGTAAAGCGGCATGGTTGATGTCCACAGGCGAGCGTGTCCGAATTCCAGCACACTGTTATCCAGCGTCATGTTCAGCCCTTTGTTATACACCGACATGGCGTACAGGCTGGCGGCCGTGGTTAAGAAGCCAATCCGCTTCGCCAGCAGCGAAGCGGTAATCTTGATTGATGGCGACAGCAGCGGCGGCGTCAGCGTTTCCAGCAGCCAGCGGCAATAGTCTGGATCTAACACCCTACGGCTTGGGCAGCTATCCTGCCCTGTCCGCTGTGCAGCATCCGTTAATTGCAGCGTGCCGGAGAGCATCGCCCACTGCGGTGCCGTCAGGCGATTAGCCGACATCGGCCGTTGTCTCCGCCGCTTCACGCCCAAACGGAATACACAGCGGCGTACCGAAGAACGGATCGTCAATAATGCGACAGTTCAAGTTAAACACCGTCTTTACCGTGGCTTCTGTGAGAATGTCGCGCGGGTTGCCCTGCGCAAATACCGTCCGGTTATGTACGGCCACCATGTGATGCGCATAGCGACACGCCAGATTCAGATCATGCAACACCATCACGATGGTTTTGTGCTGCTGCGCGTTCAGTTCCCGCAACAAATCCAGCACCTCCATCTGATGCGCCAGATCGAGATAGGTCGTCGGTTCATCCAGCAGAACGATATCGGTATCCTGCGCCAGCGTCATCGCAATCCAGACGCGCTGACGCTGCCCGCCGGACAGCGAATCCACCGCGCGATCCTTTAATGCCAGCACGCCGGTGCTGCGCAACGCCTGAAGCACTTTTTCTTCATCCGTGGCCGACCACTGCTTCAACCATGACTGATGCGGGTAGCGCCCCATTTTCACCAGTTGATAGACCGTCAGGCCCTCCGGCGCGGTCGGCGTTTGCGGAAGAATCGCCAGTGACTTCGCCACCTCAACGGTGGATTGCCGATGAATATCCGCCCCATTAACAATAATCGTCCCGCTCGTGGGTTTCAGCAAACGGGCAAACGACTTCAGTAACGTGCTTTTGCCGCAGCCGTTACTGCCCACCAGCACCGAGATTTTCCCGGCTGGCAGCGTGATATCCAGCGCATCAATCACGACCTGTTTTTCGTAACTCAGCGTCAGCGACTGGCTGGCAATCGCCTCGCGGTCAGTTGGGGGGATGCGTGCTGGCTGCACATTCTCTGGCATAATCTTGCAATCTCAATAACGTTGCCGAAGCAATAAATAGATAAAGAAAGGCGTCCCGAGCACGGAGATAAAAATACCGGCGGGCAAATCCAGCGGTAAGAACGCCGTGCGGCCAATCAAATCGGCCACCATCACCAATAAGCCGCCCGTCAGCGCCGACACTAGCGCCAATCCGGGGAATGAACGGCTCGCCAACTTTTTCGCAATATGCGGGGCCAGCAGGCCGACAAAGGCCATCGCGCCTGCATAGGCAATGGCCGCCCCAGCCAGCGCGACGCTCAGCGTCAGAAGTGCAAGCCGGATGCGTCCGACGGATTGCCCAACGCCGCAGGCCAGCGCGTCATCCAGCTCATGCACGTTAACGTGTCTCGCCAGCCCCACCAAAAACGGCGCACCGAGCAGCAACCAACCCGCTAACTCAGACACATGCTGCCACTGCGCGCCATAAATACTGCCCGTCAGCCACACATAGGCCGTCAACGTGGTACCTATCGGACTAAACACCAGCATCATCGTGACCGCCGCGCCCATGATGGCGGACAGCCCAACGCCAACCAGCACCAGACGCAGCGGCGATGCGTCCTGCTTCCAGGCCAGCAGATAAATGGCGACCGCCGTCACCCACGCCCCGCCCATTGCCGCCAGCGGCAGCCAACGCTGGCTTATTGCCGTCGCCAGGAACGAGAGGAAGAACACCGCCGCCGCCGATGCACCACTGGTAATCCCCAGAATATCCGGCGAGGCCAACGGATTGCGCACAATGCTTTGCAGAATCAGACCGGATATCGCCAGCGCGCCGCCCACCAACAGCGCCAGCAGCGCGCGCGGTAAACGCAGGTCATTGACGATAAAATGCACGCCGCTGTCTGCTTTTCCCAGCAGCGCCGACATCACCTGCGCGGGAGACAGCACCACCTGCCCTAATGACAGCGACAGGAACACGACGGCTAGCAACACCAGCAGGAGCGACAACGCCACCGCAGACGTGCAGCGATCAATCTGGCGCGAGACCATTCCCACGCGCACGGTATACACCTTACCCATACCGCATCCCCCTTCTCGCCAGATAAATGAAGAAAGGCGCGCCCAGCAGCGCGGTCATCGCCCCGACGGGCACTTCCTGCGGCACAATCAGCAGACGCGAGGCGACATCAGCCAGCAGCAGCAGCGTGGCACCGAAAATCGCACAGCCGGGCAACAGCCAGCGGTGATCGGCAGACAGCACGCGACGCACAATATGCGGTACGATCAGCCCGACAAAACCGATATTTCCGGCTATCGCCACCGCACCACCCGCCAGCCCAATCACGCACAACCCGGATAGCGCACGCACCAACGCGGTTCGCTGCCCCAATCCTTTAGCGATCTCGTCGCCCGCCACCAGAATATTCAGGTGACGCGCCAGCAGCAGCGCGAGGAATAGCGCGATAACAAAGTACGGCAGGAGCGGTAACAGCATCGATAGGCTGCGGCCAGACACCGAACCAGCCAGCCAGAACAGCATGCTGTCCAGCCCGTCTTGATTGATCACCAGCAGCGCTTGCGTAAACGCAATAAACAGCGCGCTAATCGCGGCACCGGCCAGCACAATGCGTAAGTGGCTGGAACGCGCATTGCCCAGCGTTCCCAGCACATACACCATGACGCCAGCCACAGCCGCACCCAGATAGGCCGTCCACGCCAGCGCGATCTGCGAGGAAAAGGTAAACACCGAAGACAGCAGGACGATGGCAAACATGGCTCCCGCGTTAATTCCGAATACCCCCGGCGACGCCAGCGGGTTACGCGTCAGCGCCTGCATTAACGCCCCGGCAACGGCAAGACTGGCACCGACGACGATGGCAATCACCGTCCGCGACAGGCGTGTCGTTAGCACCAGTATGTGATCGATCTGCTGCGGATCGTAATGGAACAGTGAATTGAACACGGCTCCCAACGAAATGGTGGTTTGCCCCAGCATCAGGCTGGCGACGACACTCAGCAGCAGCAATACGACACCCGCTGCTGTCACGATGCCTTGTCTCATCGCGTATGACTCTCCTCTGCGATATCGCTTTTTTTATCAGCAGACTCTGTCTTGCCAGCAAACTGTTGTTCGATATCGTCCAGCATCTGATTCGCACCCAAAATACCGCCGGACAGGCTCCAGGCCACGTTATCCACCGGATACACCTGTTGCTGCTGAGGCGCATGTAGTCGCTGCCAGAGCGGGTGAGCCTGCCAGTCGCGATAGTTCTTTGCCACCGCCGGTTTGTCTGAACGCAGCAAAACAAAGAACAGATCGGCATCCACCACCGGAATACTCTCTTTGCTGGTGAGCTTTTGCATCACGCCTGACGTATAGCTTTCCGGTCGCGACCAGACAAAGCCGATTTCCGACAGTACCGATCCGGCAAAGCTGGCAGGTAGATAGGTACGCATGTGATCTTCACGGAATTCGAGAATAGAGACGCTGAGCGGCCAGCGCTCGCCGAACTGGGCTTTCAGGCGGTCACGCAGCGCATCCACGCGCTGATTCCAGTGGGATAAAATCTCGTTCGCTTTTTCTTCCTTGTTCAGCGCCACCCCCATCATCTGCACCGTTTCTTTAAATTCAGACACCCTGTCCAGCGCAATCGTCGGCGCGATCTGCGACAGCAGACCGTAGATTTTCTCATGCCGAAACGTAGACGCCACGATGAGATCGGGCTTGAGTAGCGCGATGGTTTCCAGACTGGGTTGTGTTTCCAGCCCAACCAGCGTTACGTCCTGCAAGGCGGGGCGAAGGTAGCGATAAATCGGCTTCTCCGTCCATGATTCCACCACGCCAATCGGCTTGATTCCCAGTGCCACGGCAGAGTCGGTTGCACCCTGAAACAGCGTCACGATACGCAGCGGCGTCCCGTCCACGGTGGTCACGCCCAACGCATGATGAATCTGACGCGGCGATTCCGCCGCCTGCACGAACGTCACCAGCAGAAAAGACAACAACACGGCCAGCGTAAAACGCTGCCGTGTTGCTGAATTGAGAACGGAATTAAATCGGTTAAGCTTAGAAATCAATCGAATAACCCAGCGTTACCGTGCGGCCGCGCCCAGAGAAATAGCGCGTATCGTTAACAAGCCCCGCCTGCGAATAGTAGGTGATGTACTGTTTATCCAGCAGGTTCGCCACCGCAACGTTGAGGCGACCATACGGCAGCTTGTACCCCACGGCAGCATCCATCAGCAGGTAGCCGTCAAACGCCATCCCCGCATCGTCAAAACTGCGGCCAAAGGCGTAATTCGCCTGCACGAACGAACTCCATTTATCATTCCAATTCGCCGACCAACTGGTGATCAGACGATCCGGCGCGATATTCAGGCCGTTGAATTTTTTATCCACTTTGCCATCTTTATTGTCGTCATACTTTCCTTCACTGTGCGCATAGGAAGCATTAACTTTGTGCTGCTCGTTGATCTGATAGCCGGCAGTCACTTCAACACCGCGAATCTGTGTGCGCTGGCGTTCGGACAAAAATACGCCACCGCTCTCCGTCACGTTTTCGCCCAGTTTCGATTTGGACTCATAATAGCTGGCTTCAAAATCAAACTTATCCCGCTTAAAACGGAACCCCGTCTCTACGTTATCTGTCACAATCGGCTTAAAGCCGTCAAAGTTTTTCAGACTAACACCTGAACGCCTGATGGAACGCAACGCACGCCCCACATCCGGCATACCAAACCCTTCCGAGTAGTTGGCAAACAGGCTCAGTGAATCCGTTGCAGCATAGACGATGCCAGCGTTATACAGCGTTTCATTAAATTTCGGGCTACCGCCTTGTACTGTCACGCCATTGTTAGACGCCAGCGTTTGATAGTCACCGACCTTCAGCTTGGCGATTTCATGACGAATTCCCGCGTGCAGCGTGACGTTATCCAGCAGTTGATATTCACCCTGAATAAACGGTGAATAGTTGGTGTACTCCATCTCCGGCACATAGGTACGCTTGGTCAGGTAGAGGTCTTGTTTACCCTTATCGTACAGCGTATCGAAACCGACCGTGACTTTCAGCGTGTCATCCAGTAAATCGTCCTTGGTCAGCGCCAGCTTGGTGCCATACTTATTGGCTACTGAGCGAGATTGATCGTAAAGCGTCCCTCTGGGCGCTATCGCAGGGTCTTGAAACGTGTTCGAGTTCGTTGCGCCGAATAGCGCCTCATAACGCTGATTAAATACCAGCGCAGACAGTTTCATTCCTGCCAGATCGTGGTGTTCATAAGTTAAGCCGGTCGTCCATATGCTGTTATGGGGTGCTTCACCAGGTGGTGTGCCGCGCACTGAGGTAGTAGGAATACCCTGATTACGAATACCATCCACGCTCAGATAGTTATTCTCATTTTTAATGTTATAGCGGTTTACACTCAGTTGAATGCGCTGATAGTCATCCAGCCAGTACCCGACTTTCGCTAACAGGTCATAAGAACGGGAGTCCATGGTGTCGCCCTGGGTGTTATCCACACCAACAGGCCGATTGTTGCCGTCCAGATACAGCCCCTGATTCTCATAGCCAATCGCGAACAGATAGTCGAGATAGTCTTCACGCCCATCGACCCGATAGGTAGTTTTATAGCTGGCGGTTTCACCGCGAATCTTTTCCGTCGGGATCGTGGTTTGCACGTTGACGTGCTGATTAAATGAGCCGTTTTCCGGTCGACGGGTAATGATGTTAATCACGCCCCCCGTTGCGCCCATGCCGTTGGTGGCGTTCGCGCCATGGATCACTTCGATGCGCTCGACCATCGAGTAGTCTATCGTGTGCATCTCACGCCCGGTCGGACGTAAGGGGTTGGACTGGGGAATACCGTCGATCATCACCAGCGCGGCACGACCGCGGAAGGTTTCACCGCTGCCGCTCATTTTTTGACGGCTGGGGGAGAACGAAGGCAGCAAGTTGCTTAGAATTTGTGACGAGTCGGAGGTGACCTGCATCTGCTGCTCGATTTGCTCTTTGGTAATCACCGTGACCACCTGCGGCGCTTTCTGCTGCTGGATATTCGAGCGTGAGGCGGTAATCACCATCTCATCACCGCTCGTCTCATCCTTTTTGGTCGTGTCATCCTGTGCATACGCCGGAGCAATCAGCACGCATGGCATCAATGCGAGTAAAGTGCGCATCTGGTTCACTGTCCTTCCCCTTTGGTTATGTATCCAACCGTCAATAAAAGTCACCGTCCGTGACGAGGTGCTTACCTGGAAACCACCACCTCGGCACAGACAAAAAAATGCCAAAATGCTTCGTCTCACGCGAAACATCTTGGCGGGTATGATCGGTTCAGGCATAGAACGCAGAGTATTTCATTCTGTACGCCGCGATCGTTGCTGTCAGATCACTATGTCAGTACCAATACATATGTAATTGCTAATAACAATTATTATCATTCAATTAAATAAATTACAATTCTTTCGAATTCTTTCTATTTTTTAACAAAATAAAGGAGTTACGTCAGATACGGACGGAAATAGGTGAAAAAACCGACCGAACGCAATGCATTTTTGTGAACTTGATCACTCTATATCGCCATAAACCCCTGTAACCCGTCATATGATTAATAGCTTCCAGAAATAAGCGACGAGGCGTCCTCTGAACAGCCTGTGGGATCGCTACCGCTGACAAGCCGACCGCTGATAAAAAAGGAGCTATTCTTGATAAACAAGGAACTATGCGTGATGAACAAGAGAAAACTGGCGTTCGCTGCCTTGGTTCTTGTCCTGCTCGGTGCGGGTTATGGTTTTTATCACCACCAGCAACAGCAGGAAAAGCCGTTAACGCTCTACGGCAATGTCGATATCCGCACTGTCAATTTGGCCTTCCGCGTCGGCGGCAGAGTAGCCGAGCTGAACGTTGATGAGGGCGATGCCGTGCAGGCAGGGCAGCCGCTGGCAACGCTGGACGCCGCACCTTATCTGAACGCACAACATCAGGCACAGGCGAACCTCGCCAGCGCGCAGGCACAGCTTCAGCTGTCGCAGGAAGGCTACCGACAGGAAGAGATCGCGCAGGTTCGCTCTCAGGTTGTCCAGAGTCAGGCGGCCTATGATTACGCCAACAGCTTCTACCAGCGTCAGCAAGGGCTGTGGGACAAACGTGCGATTTCCGCCAACATGCTCGACGATGCCAGAACGTCACGTAATCAGGCGCTTGCAACACTACAGGCAGCGAAAGACAAACTGAGCCAGTTCGAAAGCGGTAACCGACCGCAGGAAATTGCCGCCGCGCAGGCAGCGGTGGCACAGGCCGAAGCCGGACTGGCGCAGGCAGAACTGAATAAACAGGATGCCGAACTGCTGGCACCGTCTCCCGGCGTGATCCTCACTCGCGCCGCCGAAAAAGGCAGCATGCTGGCATCGGGCAGTACCGTTTTCACCCTTTCACTCACTCGCCCGGTTTGGGTACGCGCCTACGTGAGCGAGAAAGATCTTGGCCGCGTCGTGCCCGGTAGCCAGATGCTGATTTACACCGACGCCCGCCCCAATCAGCCCTATCATGGCAAAGTCGGTTTTGTCTCACCTAGCGCCGAATTCACACCGAAAAGCGTCGAAACGGAAGATCTCCGCACCGATTTAGTTTATCGCCTGCGTATTGTCGTTAACGACCCCGATGACGGATTACGGCAAGGGATGCCGGTCACGCTACGTTTTGACGATACGCGCACGGAGGATGCCAATCGCGCTCACGAGCCCGTTCGCCATGACTAACTCTCCCGCGCAGATCGCGTTGGACGGGCTGGAAAAACGCTTTGCCGGACAGGAGAAACCCGCGCTCGCCAGCCTCACCGCCGAGATACACAGCGGTGCGGTTACCGGGCTGGTTGGCCCCGACGGCGCGGGTAAAACCACCCTGCTGCGCATGCTGGCCGGATTATTAACCCCCAGTCACGGAACACTGCGCGTGGCGAATCTGGATCCCATCCAGGAGGATCGTCAACTGCATGCCATTTTGGGCTACATGCCACAAAAATTCGGCCTGTATGAAGACCTGACGGTGATGGAAAACCTGACGCTGTATGCCGACCTGCGCGGTATCACTGGCGAAGTGCGCAGAGAAACGTTCGAGCGCCTGCTGTCATTTACCGATCTGACCCGCTTTACCGACAGGCTGGCGGGTAAACTGTCTGGTGGCATGAAACAGAAGCTGGGGTTGGCCTGTACATTGCTGGGGCAACCTAAGGTGCTCCTGCTGGATGAACCGGGCGTGGGCGTCGACCCGATCTCTCGCCGCGAACTGTGGCACATGGTGCATGAACTGGCCGACGACGGCATGCTGATCCTGTGGAGCACGTCTTATCTTGATGAGGCGGAACAGTGTCGGGATGTGCTGCTGCTGAACGAAGGTGAACTGCTGTATCGCGGTGCGCCGCGCGATCTGACCGCACGTATGGCGGGACGTTGCATTCTGATTGATAGCGGCGCTCGTCGACACCGGGATGTGTTACAGGAAGCGCTGCGTCTGCCACAGGTCAGCGATGGGGTGATTCAGGGGCAGTACGTCAGGCTGATGCTAAAACCCGATGCGGATCGAGCATCGTTGCTCTCCGCCTTGCACCTGGAAGCAGGCAGCCTGCACGACACCGATCCGCGCTTTGAAGATGCCTTTATCGACCTGCTGGGCGGCGGCCCGGCCAGTGATTCATCGCTGGCGAGCATCATGCCGCAGATTGACGTGAGCGGTGGTGAAACGGTGATTGAAGCCCAGACGTTGACGAAAAAATTTGGTGATTTTGCGGCAACCGATCACGTCAGTTTTCAGGTGAAGCGAGGAGAAATCTTCGGCCTGCTCGGCCCGAACGGCGCGGGAAAATCGACCACGTTCAAGATGATGTGCGGCCTGCTGGTACCGACTGACGGCAAAGCGCTGGTGCTCGACATGGATCTGAAAACCAGCTCCGGCAAAGCTCGCCAGCATTTGGGTTACATGGCGCAAAAGTTCTCGCTCTACGGCAACCTGACCGTCGAACAGAACCTGCGCTTTTTCTCCGGCGTTTATGGACTCAAGGGCAAGGTGCAGCGCGATAAAATGGCCGGAATGACCGACGCCTTCAATTTCCAACCCATTTATCGCCAAACGCCGGACGCCCTGCCCTTGGGGTTCAAACAACGGCTGGCGCTAGCCTGTGCACTGATGCACGAACCCGACATTCTGTTTCTCGACGAACCGACCTCCGGCGTCGATCCGCTAACCCGGCGCGAGTTCTGGATACATATCAACGGTATGGTCAACCGCGGCGTCACTGTGATGGTCACCACGCACTTCATGGACGAAGCCGAATATTGCGATCGCATCGGGCTGGTGTATCACGGCAAGCTGATCGCCAGCGGCACGCCGGACGAACTGAAGCATCAGGCGGCCAGCACACAGACGCCATCACCGACGATGGAGGAAGCGTTTATCGCGCTGATTCAGGCGTACGACGGGGAGGCGGAACATGGTTGAACAGAATAGGCCAGAGCAGGATAAAACGAGCCAGCACGGCAGCACGCATTTTTCCACGCGTCGCCTGCGGGCGCTGTGCCTGAAAGAAACCCGCCAAATCTTGCGCGATCCCAGTAGCGGGCTGATTGCGTTCGTCATTCCGCTGCTGTTGTTGTTTATCTTCGGCTACGGCATCAATCTGGATTCCAGCCGCCTGCACGTTGGTATCCTGATGGAGCAGCAGAGCGAAGATGCGCGCGATCTGGCGAATACCTTCGCAGCGTCGCCGTTTATCGAACCGACCATCAGCAATAATCGTCAGTACCTGATCCAACAGATGCAGGCCGGCAGCATTCGCGGCTTGATCGTCATCCCCACCGACTTTGCCGAACGGCTGGCGCGGCCGGGCGATCGTGCACCGATCCAGGTCATTACCGACGGCAGCGAACCCAATACGGCGAATTTTGTGCAGGGATACGCGGAAGGCATCTGGCTGCTTTGGCAACAGCAGCGGGCGGAAGATCGCGGCGAGACGTTCGAGCAGCTTATCGAGGTGCAATCGCGCTACTGGTTTAATCCAGCTGCTATCAGTCAGCATTTCATCATTCCCGGCGCGATTACCATCATCATGACGGTGATTGGCGCGATCCTCACCTCGCTAGTGATTGCCCGCGAGTGGGAGCGCGGAACGATGGAGGCGCTGCTCTCTACGCAGGTCACCCGTACCGAGCTGCTGCTGTCCAAACTCATCCCTTATTACTTTCTTGGGATGATCGCCATGACGCTGTGTATTCTGGTCTCCACTTTCATCATGCAGGTGCCCTATCGCGGCTCGCTGATTTTGCTGTTTGTCATCAGCAGCCTGTTTCTTGCTAGCACGCTGGGCATGGGGCTGCTGATCTCCACCCTCACCCGCAACCAGTTCAACGCCGCGATGGTGGCGCTGAATGCAGCATTTCTGCCTGCCATCATGCTGTCCGGCTTTATTTTTGAAATCGACAGCATGCCGGAATTTGTCCGCGGCGTGTCGTACATCATCCCGGCGCGCTATTTTGTCAGCACGCTGCAAACGCTGTTTCTCGCGGGGAATATCGGTACGGTGCTGATGACTAACCTGCTGTTTCTCATTCTCTCCGCGTTGGTCTTTATTGGCCTGACGGCCTGGCAAACCCGGCGCAGGCTGGATTAGGGAGCGACTATGCTGCATCGCCTGTGGACGTTGATTATTAAGGAGCTGCAATCGCTGCTGCGCGATCCGCAAACGCGCTCCATTCTGGTGCTGCCCGTTATTCTTCAGGTTTCCCTGTTTCCTTTCGCCGCGACGCTCGACGTAACCAACGCGACCATTGCGATTTACAGCGAAGACAACGGCCCCCATGCGATAGAACTGACGCAGCGCTTTGCCAAAGCGAAATCCTTTTCTCACGTGCTGATGCTGCATAATTCGCAGGATATTGCACCGACGTTAGATAATCAGCACGCGCTTCTCATTCTGCGCTTCCCGCCGCAGTTCTCACGCGATATCGCCAGTGGGAACAGCACGTCGCTCCAGCTTATTCTCGACGGCAGACGCTCAAATAGCGCACAGATCGCCGCTAACGATGTACAACACATCGTGCGGGATTATCAGTTGGAGTTGCTGGCGGCCAGGCCGGTTCAAAGCGGCGCGAATCAGAGCTCTTCCAATCCAAACAACAGCGAGCTGGTGGTACGTCACTGGTATAACCCGAATCTGGATTACAAATGGTTTGTCGTGCCGTCGCTGATTGCCATGATCGCCACTATCGGTGTGCTGATTGTCACAGCGCTTTCCGTGGCACGCGAACGGGAACAGGGTACGCTGGAACAACTGCTGGTTTCGCCGCTGTCCACCAGCCAGATCTTTATTGGCAAAGCCGTGCCCGCGCTGATTGTCGCCACGTTTCAGGCCACGATCGCACTGCTGGCGGGCATCCTAATTTACCATATCCCCTTCGCCGGATCGCTGCTGCTGTTTTACACCACGATGCTCATCTACGGCCTGTCGCTGGTGGGCTTCGGTCTGCTGATTTCTTCGCTATGCTCAACGCAGCAGCAGGCGTTTATCGGCGTGTTCGTCTTCCTGATGCCCGCGATTCTGCTTTCCGGCTATGTGTCGCCGGTTGAGAACATGCCGATCTGGTTGCAGCACCTCACCTGGGTTAACCCGATTCGTCACTTCACCGACATCACCAAGCAGATTTACCTCAAGGACGCGGATTTCAGCATTATCTGGGGCAGTCTATGGCCGCTGTTCATCATCACGCTAACCACCGGCTCGGCGGCCTACGCGATTTTTAGACGGAATATTGCGTAATAGCAGGTAAGGGAAAAAGATAACCAAGTGGCGTAAAAATTGTGCTGAGGTGACGTGACCGCCGTGTGAGTGGCAGGACGCCGCGAAAGCCAGTGCCGCGTCGGGAACGCGTCACTGGCGGCACGAATAGCGGTCACGAGCGCTGAAGGCACCGCGTAGCGGCACAATTAACGCCAAACAGCCAGAGGTCAAGGAGCTGCGGCAACTGAGCGCTCCTTGTCGGGCGTGTGATTAGGCACAAAAAACGCTATGTTTGACACGCCCGAAACCTTTGCACTGATTCACATAACGCAGTAAAGCATTTAGGTTACAGCCTTGTCCTCAACGACGATTACCGAAAATACGCAGCAGCATCAGGAACAGGTTGATGAAGTCGAGGTACAGGGTCAACGCGCCCACGATGGAGTATTTACGGAAGCTGTCTTTGTCATCAACGGACAACTGCTCGCCGATATTTTTCAGCTTCTGGGTGTCATACGCGGTCAAGCCGACAAACACCACCACACCGATATAGGTTACTGCCCACATCAGCGCTTCGCTTTTCAGCCACAGGTTCACCAGCGAAGCCAACACAATTCCGATCAGCGCCATAAACAGCATGCTGCCGAAGCCGCTCAAATCACGCTTCGTGGTGTAGCCGTACAGGCTCATTGCGCCGAACATCCCTGCCGTAATAACAAAGGTGCTGGCGATGGATTCACCGGAGTACATAATGAAAATGCTGGAGAGCGTCAGCCCCGTCAGCGCCGAATAGAGCATAAACAGCGACGTGGCGACCGTACCGCTCAGGCGCTGTACCATGCCTGAAATCACAAAGACCAGCCCCAGTTGGGCAATGATCAGGCCGAAGAACGTGATCTGGCTGGAGAAAACAAAGTTCAGTACGGCGGGCGTATTCGCCGCGTACCACGAGACGAACGCCGTCAACAGCAGGCCGCAGGTCATCCAGCCATAAACCTGTGCCATATAGGCCTGAAGACCAGACTGCGAGCGTTCAACGATTGAACCCGAGCGTGGATATCTGTCCATGATGTTACCTTTGCATAAAGTTATCTGATTAACGCGGCGCAAACCGCCCGTTTGAGGAAAGGACACTAAAAAACGCCTTCCCCGCATCCTTTTATCCTAACACAGAAATGGACTACCAGCGCTGCGCGGCCTGCTTATCACTGTCGCGTGATTCCACCCAGCGTTCGCCTTCCGGCGTCGCTTCCCGCTTCCAGAATGGCGCGCGGGTTTTCAGGTAATCCATAATAAATTGGGCGGCATCAAACGCCGCGCTACGGTGAGCGGCACTGACGCCAACGAACACAATTTCATCGCCCGGATAGAGTGCGCCCACCCGATGAATCACGCTTACACGCGGCAGTTCCCAGCGCTCGCGTGCCAGTTCGACAATCTCTGCCAGTGCCTTTTCCGTCATGCCGGGATAGTGTTCCAGCGTCAACGCGCTAACGTCTTTCGCCAGATTGTGGTTACGCACCTTACCGGTGAACGTCACGACCGCGCCGTCTTCATCACACTGCGCCAGCCACTGATATTCATCACCTACGTTGAAGTTCTCTTCGCCGACCCGAATACGCGTCTCTGCCACGATCAACCTCCCGTTACCGGTGGGAAAAACGCCACTTCATCGCCGTCCTGTAACGGATGCGTGAGCTCAACCAACGACTGGTTCACCGCAGCCAGCAATTTGCCGGACTCCAGCGCCAGCGCCCAGCGTGCGCCGCGTTGGCATAGCGCCTGCCGGACGTCTTCTACGGTGGCATACTCGGCAGGCAGTGACAGGCTGTCTGTCTCTATCAGTTCACGGACTTGTGCAAAAAACAGAATCTTGATCATGCGCCCTCCGCCATAAAGTCGCCGGATTTGCCGCCGCTTTTCGCCAGCAAACGCACCGGACCAATCACCATGTCTTTCTGCACGGCCTTGCACATATCATAGATGGTCAGCGCGGCGACGGAGGCCGCCGTCAGCGCTTCCATCTCCACGCCGGTTTTCCCCGTCAGACGACACACGGATTCAATGCGAACCCGATTGTGCTCCGGCTGCGCTTCCAGCTCGACAGCAACTTTGCTCAGCAGCAGCGGATGACAAAGCGGAATCAGTTCCCAGGTGCGTTTCGCCGCCTGAATGCCGGCGATGCGTGCGGTGGCGAACACATCGCCCTTGTGGTGGCTGCCGGCAATAATCATTGCCAGCGTCTGCGGTGCCATTTCAACGAAGGCTTCCGCGCGGGCTTCGCGTACAGTTTCAACTTTGGCGGACACATCCACCATCGCAGCTTCACCAGCGGCGTTAATGTGGGTCAATTGTGGCTTAGATGATGACATAATTAATAAGGCTTACCGTTAAGAGGTTTTTTTCACGTGCGGGTAAAAATTGCACGGCTTCTGGCGCGCATCCAGCTGTTCCTGAATGATGCGTTCCCATGCGGTGCGACAGGCGCGAGTCGAACCCGGCATGGCGAAAATCACCGTCTGGTTAGCCAGACCGGCAAGCGCACGGGATTGCAGCGTCGCCGTACCAATATCTTCGTACGACACCATGCGAAACAGCTCGCCGAAACCTTCAATTTCCCGATCGAACAAGACGCCAATGGCTTCCGGCACCACATCTCCTGCGGTAAAGCCCGTTCCGCCATTAATCAAAATGCCCTGCACCCCGTCGCTGGCAATCCACGCCGAGACCCGTGCCCGAATCTGGTACAGGTTCTCTTTCACGATGGCGCTGTCGACGATGCGGTGCCCCGCAGACTGCGCCGCTTCGCGCAAATAGTCGCCGGAGGTGTCATCTTCCGCCGTACGGCGTTCGGAAACGGTCAGAACCGCAAGATTGAGAGAAACAAATTCGCTGCTGACTTTGCTCATGTCAGGCTCCTTTAAGAATCAGTGATGTCGCGGATTAACCGCCGATAAATGACAGGTTTTGCGTGATGCCGCTATTCCCTTCATGCAGGAAGTGGGTCTGCTTCTTCGTCGATAATCCACCCGAGATACGCATTTTCAAATCATCGAGGTGACGATCGTCGGCCAGTAAATCGCGCAGTGGGATACCCTGTTCGCCAAAGAGACACAGGTGAAGATTCCCTATGGCCGAGACTCGCAGGCGGTTGCAGCTCAGGCAGAAATCTTTCTCATACGGCATAATCAGCCCGATTTCGCCCTGATAGTCAGGATGGCTGAACACCTGCGCGGGACCGTCGCTGCGTGCGCGTTGCTGCTGCTGCCAACCTTGCTGCAGTAGTTGCTGGCGGATCACCTCGCCGGAAACGTGGTGGCGGCGAAACAGATCGCCTCCTTCTCCGGTTTCCATCAGCTCAATAAAGCGTAGTTGAATCGGGCGGTGTTTAATCCAGTCGAGAAAGGTTTGCAGGCTGCCCGCGTTCACATCACGCATCAGCACCGTGTTAACTTTGACCTTGGCAAAGCCACAGTCAAAGGCAGCGTCGATGCCGTCCATCACCTGCCGGAATTTGTCCTGCCCGGTAATGGCGTGAAACTGGCGTGCATCCAGACTGTCCACGCTCACGTTCAGCGCCGTTAGCCCCGCATCGCGCCACTGTGCGACATCCCGCGCAAGGCGATAACCGTTGGTCGTGACCGCCAGCGTGCGAATCGCGGAATTTTCACGAATGGCTGCGATGATATCGACAAAGTCACGGCGCAAAGACGGCTCGCCACCGGTGAGGCGGACTTTTTCCGTCCCTAATTCGGCAAAGGCGCGGCTGACGCGACGAATTTCATCGAGTGATAAAAAGCGATGTGGATTAGTGCCATTGGCCTGATAACCATCCGGCAGACAGTAGGTACAGCGAAAATTGCAGACGTCTGTGATAGACAGACGCAAATAGTAGAACTTGCGCGCAAACGCATCAGTCAGTTGACTCACCATAAACACCTTTCCAAATTCGGGAGATGCAGGCATTTCTGCCTCGCACCCTGGTGACCGCGAAGGCCACGGCCAGGGCACCGTATCACACGCACTACGCGCATCACTTAGGCACCAAGGCTAGGAGTTTGATTCCACTCAGTTATCCGTTAAACAGCAGCGAGATAACCGGTCAGGAATCGTGATTTCATTAAGCAGTCTACTGCGAAAAAGCACAGTCAACCACTCTCAAAATCGGTATATAAATAAATATATAGCGAATTTTCAATATCTTATGGTGTACAGCATACGGAAAAATACGCGGCAGAAATTGTCTCAGGTCATGCCTGCGTGAGGATTTTTCGCGTTTTAAGGTGAAATCAGCTACCTTAGCGACAATTCTTATACCCTAAATAATTCAAGTTTCAGGCAGGCGGCAAGAGAAGGCATCCCGATGAGCTTACTCAGGTAAGTGATTCGGGTGACTTAGTGCAGCCAACGCACATGCAACTTGAAGTATGACGGGTATACACGTTATTCATATTCCTCTGACTCATTCATAAGGTTTTCTATGCGCAATCGCACGTTGGCCGACCTCGACAGGGTTGTCGCACTCGGAGGTGGACACGGTTTAGGTCGTGTGATGTCTTCGCTCTCTTCCCTGGGTTCACGGCTAACCGGCATTGTCACGACGACAGATAACGGCGGCTCGACTGGCCGCATCCGTCGTTCTGAAGGCGGTATTGCCTGGGGCGATACCCGCAACTGCCTGAATCAACTCATTACGACGCCCAGCGTGGCATCTGCGATGTTTGAGTATCGGTTTAACGGTAACGGGGAACTGGCCGGACACAATCTGGGTAATTTGATGCTGAAAGCGCTCGACCACCTGAGCGTGCGACCGCTAGAAGCCATTAACCTGATTCGCAACCTGCTCAAAGTGGACGCTTTTTTAATTCCGATGTCCGAACATCCTGTCGATTTGATGGCAATTGATGAACAGGGCAACCCCGTTTATGGTGAAGTCGAGATCGATCAGTTGGCAGCCTTGCCACAGGATTTGATGCTGTACCCGACGGTGCAGGCCACGCGCGAGGCGATTGATGCCATCGCCAAAGCTGACCTGATTTTGATTGGTCCCGGCAGCTTTCTGACCAGCCTGATGCCGCTGTTGCTGCTGGATGATCTGACACAGGCACTCCGCCGCACGCCCGCGCCCATGGTGTACATCGGCAATCTGGGCAATGAGCAGAGCAACCCCGCAGCCCGCCTGACGCTGGTGGAGAAGCTATCCTGGATTGAACACAAGGTAGGGAAACCCGTGGTTGATGCTGCGATTGTCGGTCCAAAAGTCGATATCAGCCAGATTGGCGACCGACTGGTCGTGCAGCAGGCGCTGGCAGCAGAAGATGTTCCTCACCATCACGACCGTGAGTTACTGCGCCAGGCCATCGATCGTGCGCTACAGCTGTTGGGCTCTCAACCCCGCAACCACGGCGTATAAGTCACGCCAATCAGAATGCCTTCGGGACTCAGGAAACGCGTGACCTGCTGTCCCCAAGGCTCAAGACGATTTTCCACCAGCAACACATAGCCTTGCGCTTTCAGCGTGCTGGTCGCTTCCACCATGTCAGTCACTTCGAACTCCAGCCAGCTTTGCGGTTCAGGCAGATCCGTAGGCCAACTTCCATGCCCGAAACAAGACTCGCTAGCCTGTGACAGCGGCCAGAGCGCGAAATGCTTTACGCCCTCCATCTCATCGCTCACCAGATAGTCGCTCCCTTCCGCAACGGGCTTCAGCGGCAACTTCAGCGTATCAACATAGAGCGCATGGCTGGCAGAAAGGGATTTCACGATCGGTCCGAAACCCGCCACAAACAGCACTTCTACACCCGGTATAGTCTGATCCATCATTGATCCTCAGTGAGCGTTTGCATCGTTAAGATACAGCGATAAATTGTGCGCGCAGTGCTTGTACTTCATCGCGTAGCGCGGCTGCCTCTTCAAATTCAAGGTTCTGCGCGTGCGTCAACATCTTGCTTTCCAACTCGCGGATTTTCAGCTCCAGCGCCTTCGGCGTCATAAGTTCATAGCGTGCTGCTGGCTCTGCCGCTTTACGATTACCACGCCCTTTGCCTTTGTTCGTCGGCTGCCCCAACTGCAGGATATCGGAAATCTTCTTATTGATTCCCTGCGGCACAATGCCGTGCTCGGTGTTGTAGGCTTCCTGCTTCTCGCGGCGACGCTCCGTTTCACCAATCGCTTTCGCCATTGATGCCGTAATCTTATCGCCGTAGAGAATGGCTTTGCCGCGCAAGTTACGTGCCGCACGGCCAATTGTCTGGATCAGGGAACGTTCAGAGCGCAGGAAGCCCTCTTTATCGGCATCCAGAATCGCCACCAGCGACACTTCAGGCATATCCAGTCCTTCACGCAGCAGGTTGATACCCACCAGCACGTCAAACTCACCAAGGCGCAAATCGCGGATGATTTCCACACGTTCGACGGTATCGATATCCGAGTGCAGATAACGTACCCGCTCGCCGTGCTCTTCCAGATACTCCGTCAGGTCTTCCGCCATTCGCTTGGTCAGCGTGGTGACCAGTACCCGTTCGTTAATCGCGGCACGCAGGCGAATTTCGGAGAGCAGATCGTCCACCTGTGTTGCGACAGGCCGCACTTCGATGATGGGATCGAGCAATCCGGTGGGACGCACCACCTGATCGATCACTTCACCGCCCGATTTTTCCAATTCATAATTACCCGGCGTCGCAGACACGTAGATCGTCTGTGGAGCCAGCGCTTCAAATTCTTCAAATTTCATCGGTCGGTTATCCAGCGCCGAAGGCAGCCGGAAACCGTATTCGACCAGCGTCTCTTTACGCGCGCGGTCACCGCGATACATACCGCCGATCTGAGGAACGGTGACGTGGGATTCATCGATGACCAGCAGTCCGTCTGCAGGCAGATAGTCAAACAGCGTCGGTGGCGGCTCGCCGGGACCGCGACCAGAAAGGTAGCGCGAGTAGTTTTCGATACCGGAGCAGTAACCCAGTTCGTTCATCATCTCCAAATCAAACTGCGTGCGCTGACTCAGCCGCTGCTCTTCCACCAGTTTGTCATTGGCCAGTAGCACCTTTTTACGGTCAGCCAGTTCAACCTTGATGTCTTCCATCGCCTGCAAAATACGCTCACGCGGCGTGACGTAGTGCGTTTTCGGATAAATGGTATAGCGCGGCACCGTCTGGAGGACATGCCCCGTCAGCGGGTCAAACAGCGACAGCCGCTCCACTTCCTCATCGAACAGTTCAACACGCAGCGCGATTTCGTCAGATTCCGCGGGGAAGATATCGATCACCTCACCACGCACGCGGAACGTACCGCGCTGAAACGCCTGATCGTTGCGGGCATACTGTAATTCGGCCAGACGTCGCAAAATAGCACGCTGGTCAATCAGCATCCCCTGCGTCAGGTGCAACATCATTTTCAGATAGAGATCGGGATCGCCCAGACCGTAGATCGCGGACACCGAAGCCACGACGATCACATCGCGCCGCTCCAGCAGCGCTTTTGTCGCGGAAAGACGCATCTGTTCGATATGTTCGTTAACCGATGCGTCTTTTTCGATGAAGGTATCCGAGCTTGGAACGTAGGCTTCTGGCTGATAATAGTCGTAGTACGACACGAAGTACTCGACGGCATTATCAGGAAAGAATTCTTTCATTTCGCCATACAGCTGAGCTGCCAGCGTTTTATTCGGTGCCAACATCATCGTCGGCCGATTGAGGTCGGCAATCACGTTGGCGATCGTGAACGTCTTACCTGAACCTGTTACCCCGAGCAGCGTTTGGTGCGCTAACCCGTCTTCCAGACCCTCTTTTAAACGACGAATGGCCTCAGGCTGATCGCCTGCCGGTTTAAAGTCGGAATTCAGTGTAAATACTTTACTCATCGTTAAGCACGCTACTTATCGTTATTACCCATCGCGCAATGCGATGTTCGTGGGTGGATGCTCGGAGGCAGGTAAAAGGCACAGACTGACGATTTCAGGCACGGCAGCGAGGTGTCATCGTCATCCCTCGTCGTACCGTTATCACCCTGACAGCGATAACACTGACAGTGTGCGACACACGATGCTTTATTTTGAATGCCAATGACGAAATTCGCCACCGCAATGATACTGGATATAAAAACAGCATCAAGGAAATTATCGCTGGATTGGATGATTAATCGACAAATGAATTTCCTAGCACATTCATATTCAATCTACCAGATAAAATCATCATCATTTATCCCCAGATTTGGTAAAAATGTAACATGCGGGGATGCACGATGACGTTAATTTATGCAACTACGTCCCATTGATGTTCAAGACGCTTGATTTTACTTAAGCATATGATAACAAATAGATTAGCAAAACCGTGGAGAATAGCGTCAACCTGGCGACAACCCGCGCCAGCTCTCGGTTAGGGCGCGTTGTCTATCCATAATACACATAGTTATCCACAGAAATGGTGGATAACTCCCACAACTCCGCATCAGCACTGAGTTAGAGAAATACCCGCTTCATTCGCTATTCCCCCTGATATGGATTTTCTTCACACTCTTTCTGTGATTTATCGCATAAGTATTAGACGGAAAAAGACTAAAAACAGCAGAGGGCTAAATCTCAACAATTCAGGCATAGCGGGGAGTTAGGGGAAAACTCAAGAAGGTTTTAGCTATTAATCGGCTTGAAAATGTAGGTTTTATGCTCATGAAACAGATGCCAGTAAAAAATAACAAAAACCAGTGCTTGATTAAACACAGGCGAAGGTTAGCAAAAATGATTACTCCGCTAATAACCCAATATCAACGTACTGCCCCAAATTATGCCGCTGAAGATCCGATACATAAGGAATTTCGCCCAGCATCGGCGCGGGCAGGCGCTGTTGCAACGTTTGCAGATACGGCTGGTGCCATTTTCCGGGTGGCGTGATGTCATTAGCAATCCAGCCGCCAAGTCGCAGGCCCGCGTGTTGAATGGCGTGGGCCGTTAACATCGCGTGGTTGATACAACCCAGCTTGATGCCGACCACCAAAATCACGGGAAGCTGTTCTTGAACCACCCAGTCAGCAAACGTATCCTGCTCTGACAGCGGCGTAAACCACCCGCCAGCGCCTTCGACCAGCAGCCAATCTGCCTGTGTTTCTAATGCCCGTAGCCCTGCGGACAACGCGGGGAGATGGATAGGCCGCTGCTCCACCGCACTGATAATATGCGGTGACGTCGGCTCCATAAACGCCAGCGGGTTCACCGCCTGATACTCTAGCCGGACGCTGCTATTGGCCTGAAGCGCCAGCGCATCGCTGTTGCGAATGCCGTCGGCCGTCATTTCACAGCCGGACGCCACGGGTTTATAACCTGCGGTGCGGTATCCTGCCTGATTCGCTGCCTGAAGCAGCGCCGTACTCGCAACCGTTTTCCCAACTTCGGTATCCGTACCCGTCACAAACCAGCGCTCAATCACGATAAATCACTCCATAAACCAGTTGATAGCTGAGCGGGTAGCCGCCCTGTTCTTGCGGATAATGAGCAGACAATGCCGCCAGACGTGTCCGGCTCAATAGCCCCGGCGTACGCCCTTCGTGCAGCCAGGTCGCGCCAATCCCCTTCAGCGATTTCATCAACGTCAATACATCGGGAAAAAGGCAGACTTCACGTTCTTGTACTAAATGATGCCGGTAAGGCTGACAGGCCGCATCGATAGCGGAGAGCGGCAGAAAGCGATTCGTCCGCTGTGTGCCGTCCAGCCGCTGCCACGCCTGTGACAGTTCGCTTAAGGAGCCGTCCGCCAGCGTCGCAAACGCAATCACGCCCCCCGGTCGTGTAACCCGATACAGCTCGGCCAGCGCACGCGGTAACGAGTCGCACCACTGCACAGCCAGATTGCTATAGCTGATATCCACACAGCCATCCGCCAGCGGCAGATTTTCGATATCCCCTTCCTGGTAGCAGTCTGCTGCATCCAGTTCACGGGCATACGCCAGCATGTCTACCGATAAATCCAGTGCGGTCACATAGTGACCAGCCTGACGCCAGTGGCGGCTAAAATGCCCAGTTCCGCACCCCGCATCCAGCACCTGTAGACCGCCGTGCGGCGGCATTAATGCCAGCAGACGTTCTCCGCTGGTACGTTGCAGCTCGGCAAAGCGATCGTAACACCCCGCCGCACGCCCAAACGCCTGCGCAATCGCCTGCTTGTTATAGTTTTCTGTCAGCATGGTGCAATACCGTAAGCAAGCGACTGATATCTTCCGGCTGATGTTCCGCCGTTAGCGTAATCCGCAGACGCGCGCTGCCGACAGGCACTGTCGGCGGACGCATCGCACTGACCCGCACGCCCTGTTCACGCAGATGGCTCATCAGGGCCATTGCCCGCGCGTTCTCACCGACAATCAGCGGCTGAATCGCACTCTGTGAATCCATCAGTTGATAGGTGGAGTTGGAAAAACCTGCGCGGAACTGTGCGATGTTGCGTTGTAGCGCCTCGCGCCGCGCGTCGCCCTGTCGGACACAGTTAACTGCCGTACTCAGCGCACAGGCCTGTGCGGCAGGCATCGAGGTGCTGTAAATCAAATGACGAGCGAATTGCAGGAAATACTCGGCCAGCGGTTCCGCGCACAGTACCGCCGCGCCGCTCACACCGAACGCCTTGCCAAACGTGACAATCAGCAGTTCGGGTTTAACGCCCTGCTGCCAACAGCTGCCGCGACCTTCATCACCCAGCACGCCAATCCCGTGTGCATCGTCCACCATCAGCCAGGCATCGTGCGCTCGGCACTGAGCTTGCAGCGCCGACAGCGGTGCGGTATCGCCATCCATGCTGAAAACGCCTTCGGTCACCACCAGCGTCTGACCGCCCGTCGGTTTTTCCAGCAGCGCTTGCAGGCTATCGACCTGATTGTGTTTAAAGCGGCGCAGCATCGCGGGCGACTGTGCAGCCGCTTCCAGCAGTGAAGCGTGGCTGAGTTTATCGGCGAAAATACGGTCTTCCGCCTGTGCCAGCGCAGCCACCACCGCCTGATTCGCGGCATAGCCAGAGATAAACAGCAGCGCGCGCGGGTAGCCCAGCCAGTCGGCAAGCTGATTTTCCAGCGCGGCATGGGCATCGGTATACCCCGTCACATGCCCGGAACCGCCGCTGCCAATACCGTATTGTTCAGCGCCCTGCTGCCAGGCGCGCACAATCTCTGGGTGGTGACTCAGCCCCAGATAGTCGTTGCTGGAAAAATTCAGGTAGCAGCGGTCGCCCTGCATCAGCCAGCGCCCGCTACCGCCTTGATTCACCCGCCGCACACGGTAGGCATCATCGCGCTGGCGTTGTACCAGCGCGGCGTCAATACGTTGCTGCCAGCTCATGATGCAGTACACCTTGCCCGACGGTTTGCAGGCTGGACGTTATACCGCAGCATTATAAAACTGCTCGCTATCGGCGTTAATCAGCTGTTCCGCCAACCGCTGTTGCTGTTGGTTATCCCCGTACTCGGTCCCCGTCTGCTGCGGATTCAGACCTAATTTGAGGAACAGCGCCAGATCCTTGTCTTCTTTCGGGTTTGGCGTGGTAAGCAGTTTGCAGCCGTAGAAAATGGAGTTCGCACCGGCCATAAAGCACATTGCCTGCGTTTGCTCGCTCATCTGCTCGCGTCCGGCAGACAGGCGCACATAGGAGGCCGGCATCATGATACGCGCAACGGCAATAGTCCGAATGAAATCAAACGGATCGACATCATCGTTATCCGCCAGCGGCGTACCTTTCACTTTCACCAGCATGTTGATCGGCACGCTTTCCGGCGGCGTCGGCAGGTTAGCCAGTTGCACCAGCAGCCCGGCGCGGTCGCGCACGGTTTCCCCCAACCCAACGATGCCACCCGAGCAAACTTTAATGCCCGCGCCGCGCACTTTATCCAGCGTATCCAGACGCTCCTGATAGGTGCGGGTCGTGATGATGCTGCCGTAAAATTCCGGTGAGGTATCGAGGTTATGGTTATAGAAATCCAGTCCGGCAGAGGCCAGACGCTCGGCCTGATCGTTGTGCAGCGTCCCCAGCGTCATGCAGGTTTCCATTCCCATCGCTTTCACGCCTTGCACCATCTGTTCCAGATACGGCATGTCACGCTCGTGCGGATTTTTCCACGCAGCCCCCATACAAAAGCGCGTCGATCCTGCGGCTTTCGCCTGACGGGCCGACTCCAGCACCTGTTCAACCTGCATCAGGCGTTCAGTATCAATCCCGGTACGGTAGCGGGAACTTTGCGGACAATACTTACAGTCCTCAGGGCAGGAACCGGTTTTGATCGACAGTAGCGTACTAACCTGCACCTGACGGGGATCAAAATGCTGACGGTGGATCTGCTGCGCTTCAAACATCAGTTCCAGAAAGGGTTTATTAAATAAGTCTTGCGCTTGCTCAAGCGTCCAGTACATGCGGTCAGCCACTTCGGCATCTCCAAACTAAAAACGTTTCGCCAGTGTAAATTAACCCGATATACTGTCAACCAGATAGAATCTATTTTGGTTTACGAAAGATCATCATGAGCCCGGAAGACATTGCTTTTGACCAGCGCCACATTTGGCATCCCTACACCTCAATGACCGAACCGCTGCCCTGCTATCCGGTCGTATCGGCCAGCGGCGTCGAGCTTCAGTTGGATGACGGATGTCGCCTGATTGACGGTATGTCATCGTGGTGGGCAGCGATTCACGGTTACAACCATCCAACGATCAATCAGGCAGTACAGGCTCAGCTCAGCCAGATGTCGCACGTGATGTTTGGCGGGATCACCCATCCGGCGGCGGTGGCGCTGTGCCGCCAACTGGTGGACATCACGCCGGATGCGCTGGAATGCGTGTTTCTGGCGGATTCCGGCTCGGTAGCCGTCGAAGTGGCAATGAAAATGGCGCTGCAATATTGGCAAGCACGCGGTGAAACCCGTCAGCGCTTTCTCACCCTGCGTCATGGCTATCACGGCGACACCTTCGGTGCGATGTCCGTGTGCGATCCGCAAAATTCGATGCACAGCTTGTATCAGGGCTATCTGCCGACTCACCTATTTATCGATGCGCCGCCATGCGCCGCGATCAACGAAGGCGGTTTTACCGACGACTGGCAGGAAGCGGATATCGCGCCGCTCCAGTCGATGCTGTCAGCGCACGCCCATGAGATTGCGGCCGTGATTCTGGAACCCATCGTACAAGGCGCGGGCGGGATGCGCTTTTATCATCCAGCCTATCTGCGTCGGGTTCGGGAACTGTGCGATCAATGGGGGATCTTGCTGATTGCCGATGAGATCGCGACCGGATTTGGCCGCACTGGCAAGCTGTTTGCCTGCGAACATGCGGGGATTTCACCCGATATTATGTGTCTGGGGAAAGCGCTTACCGGCGGCTATATGACGCTCTCCGCCACGCTGACCACTCGGATAGTTGCGGAAACCATCAGCAACGGCGCGGCAGGCTGTTTTATGCACGGCCCTACATTTATGGGCAATCCACTCGCCTGCGCGGCAGCCAATGCCAGTTTATCGCTGCTGGCGGAGAACCGCTGGCAGCAGCAGGTCAAACAGATTGAACGACAGCTGCGAGAAGCGCTGCAACCCTGCGCGAATTCGCCGCTGGTGGCGAACGTTCGCGTACTGGGCTCTATCGGCGTGGTGGAAACACAGCGTCCGGTTAATATGGCGCGGCTACAGCGTTTCTTCGTCGAGCGCGGCGTGTGGATTCGTCCCTTTGGCCGACTCATTTATCTGATGCCGCCGTTTATCATTCAGCCTGATGAACTGCGTAAGCTGACCGATGCGGTCTGTGCCGCGATTCGTGATGAACGGCTATTTGACTGACTACATATTTGTATCGAAGTATTTGGCTCAATAAAGGCTTGAGTGCGGCACGTTTGCTGTCGCCCTCAGGCCATTCACCCCATATCCCCTGCTATGTGTTGCTGTATAACGTTAGCAATGTGCGCTGTAGCACGTAAATTCCATTAGCGTTATGATAATCCCCTCAGCTAATCAGGAATTTCCCATGCGTAATACGTTCATCGTGTGCTGGCAGTATTTACGCGCTTTCGCATTGATTTATCTCTGCCTGCTGGCAGGCAATGCGGTATCCGCGTTACTTCCGTTCACTATCCCCGGCAGTATCATCGGCATGCTGGTCTTGTTCATCCTTCTCGCCTCGCAAATTCTGCCCGCGCAGTGGGTAAAACCAGGTTGCCACCTGCTTATTCGTCACATGGCGCTGCTGTTCGTCCCAATCGGCGTCGGCGTGATGAATTATTACGATCTGGTCAGCCAACAGTTTGGCCCTATCGTCGTTTCCTGCCTGATCAGTACCTTTATTGTGATGTTGGTTGTGGGTTTCAGTACCCAGATAATGCAGCGTGAACGAGCCGTGGCTGGCGATCGTACGCCGCCGAAGGATAATGAATAATGTTCAGCTATTTGTGGTGGTCGCTTCCCCTCACTCTGATTGTCTTTTTCGCCGCGCGTAAACTGGCCGTGCTGACCCGGATTTCCCTGTTGAACCCGCTGCTGGTGTCGATGGCGATTATTATTCCGCTGCTGCTGGTATTGAAGATTCCCTACGAGCACTATTTTCAGGGCAGTAAAGTCCTTAACGATCTGCTGCAACCGGCGGTGGTCGCGCTGGCGTTCCCGCTTTATGAACAGCTGCACCAAATTCGCGCGCGCTGGAAGTCGATCATCAGCGTGTGCTTCATCGGCAGCCTGACCGCCATTATCTCCGGCACGCTGGTAGCGCTGTGGATGGGCGCTTCACCAGAAATCGCGGCCTCGGTGCTGCCTAAATCCGTCACCACGCCGATTGCGATGGCCGTCGCCAGCTCGATTGGCGGGATTCCGGCTATCAGCGCCGTCTGCGTGATTTTTGTCGGTATTCTCGGCGCAGTCTTAGGCCACAGTGTGTTCAACCGCCTCGGTATTAAAACTAAAGCCGCGCGTGGGCTGTCGATGGGCACCGCCTCACACGCACTCGGAACGGCGCGCTGTGCGGAAGTTGATTATCAGGAAGGCGCATTCAGTTCGCTGGCGCTGGTCATCTGCGGGATCATCACGTCGCTAATTGCGCCGCTCATCTTCCCTCTACTCTTGCACGTCGCTGGCTGAATCTAGCGGGGGGATGGTGCGTGCCTCGCACCGCCCCGCCATAAAATTGAGATACATCTCGCATTTAACAGTTAATTTGCATTCCTTTCATTCAACAAAGAGATTTTGATCACAATTTATTGCTACTCTGCTCCCTAACATGACGTCATTGACGGGTAAAAAGAGTACGCCGATATGCATCCACGATTTGAAAACGCCTTCCAGCAATTACCTGCCAGTCTGCAAGCCGCGATCGGTCCCTTGATCGATAAACCCGATTTCGCCGCCATGCTCACCGCAGATGACGTGAATGCCGTCTGCGAAGCCAGCCAGCTAGACGCCGACACGTTGGCCTTTGCGCTATTGCCTCTGGCCGCTGCCTGCGCACAAGCGCCTATCTCGAATTTTCAGGTTGGCGCAATTGCGCAAGGGCTCAGTGGCAATTTCTACTTTGGTGCCAACATGGAGTTCAGCGCGGTTCAGTTGCAGCAAACGGTGCATGCCGAACAAAGCGCTGTCAGCCACGCCTGGATGCGCAATGAGCGTGGATTGCGAGCCGTGACCGTGAACTACACGCCATGCGGCCACTGTCGTCAGTTTATGAATGAATTGCGTAATGCAGCGTCGCTGCGCATTCAATTGCCGGGTCGCCAGCCTGCGGTGCTCAGCCACTATCTGCCGGATTCCTTTGGCCCCGTCGATCTGCACATCGATACCTTACTGATGGATGACGTCAACCACGGCGCAACCTTGCAGAATGTGAACGCGCTTGCACGTCTGGCTCTGGATGCCGCCAACCGTAGCCACGCGCCCTATAGCAAAGCCATCAGCGGCATTGCGCTGGAAACCTCAAGTGGCAACATTTATACCGGACGCTACGCAGAAAATGCGGCATTTAACCCGAGCCTGCCGCCTTTGCAAGTTGCATTGAATCTGATGAACCTTGCTGGTGACGCTCCGTGCACCATTAAACACGCGGCTGTCGTTGAGCGTCGCCATGCGGTTGTCAGCCACTGGGCCATTTCGCAAATTATGCTGGCTGAATTGGGCTGTACCGACATTGAACATCACTTTATTGAGGAATAACGGCAGAGGTCAGCACAGGATTTCAGCAAAGAGAAGTGTGAGAAACGAGAGGTGAATCGATAAAGCCTGCATTTTGACTAAGATGCAAGCCATCTGTAACTATTTAAATTAACAATTCCTGTACATATTTTCTGGGTAATTTAAGATCCGCAACAGTTTTTATCGACAACACCTGAGTTTTTTCTGTTATCCGAGAGTAAAAAGTCATGGAATTAGAATACGAAAGCAAACGTCCTCTCCATATTCCCTACGCTGGCCCAATCTTGCTTGAATTTCCCCTGCTGAATAAAGGCAGCGCGTTTACCGAAGAAGAACGCGCTAACTTTAACCTGCATGGTCTGCTGCCTGAAGCCGTCGAAACTATCGAAGAACAGGCAGAACGCGCCTGGCGTCAGTATCAGGAATTCAAACACGATATTGAAAAACACGTGTACCTGCGCAACATTCAGGACACCAACGAGACGCTGTTCTACCGCCTGCTGGACGGTCACCTCAGTGAGATGATGCCGATCATCTACACCCCGACCGTTGGCGAAGCCTGTGAACACTTTTCCGATATCTATCGTCGCGCACGCGGGCTGTTTATCTCCTACCCTAACCGCGCGCATATCGACGATATGCTGCAAAACGCCACCAAGCAGAATGTAAAAGTCATCGTTGTAACCGACGGTGAGCGTATTCTGGGTCTGGGCGACCAGGGTATCGGCGGCATGGGGATCCCAATCGGTAAGCTGTCGCTGTACACCGCATGTGGCGGTATCAGCCCAGCCTACACTCTGCCTGTCGTTCTGGATGTCGGCACCAACAACCCGCAGCGCCTGAACGATCCGCTGTACATGGGCTGGCGCCACCCACGTATCACCGACGACGAATACTATGAATTTGTTGACGAATTCATTCAGGCCGTTAAACGCCGCTGGCCGAACGTGTTGTTGCAGTTTGAAGACTTCGCACAGAAAAATGCGACACCGCTGCTGAACCGCTATCGTGATGAGATCTGTAGCTTTAACGATGACATTCAGGGCACCGCTGCCGTTGCGATTGGCAGCCTGATTGCCGCCAGCCGTGCAGCAGGCACTCAGCTACGCGATCAGACAGTGACCTTCCTGGGTGCGGGCTCCGCAGGCTGTGGTATCGCTGAGCAAATCGTCGCGCAGATGAAGTCTGAAGGGCTGAGCGAAGAAGAAGCACGCGCACGCGTCTTTATGGTTGATCGCTTCGGTCTACTGACGGACAAACTGCCGAACCTGCTCGATTTCCAGAGCAAGCTGGTGCAGAAAAGTGAATTGCTGGCTGATTGGGATTGCAACAGCGACGCAATTTCACTGCTGGAAGTGGTACGCAATGCCAAGCCGACCATCCTGATCGGTGTATCCGGCCAGCCGGGTCTGTTCACGGAAGAAATCATCCGTGAAATGCACAAGCACTGCGCGCGTCCTATCGTGATGCCACTGTCTAACCCGACATCCCGCGTGGAAGCCCGTCCAGAAGATATCATTCGCTGGACAGAAGGCGCAGCGCTGGTCGCAACCGGCAGCCCGTTCGCTCCGGTTAACTATCAGGGCAAAATCTTCCCTATCGCCCAGTGCAACAACTCCTACATTTTCCCAGGTATCGGGTTAGGTGTACTGGCGTCGGGCGCCAAACGTATCACTGACGGTATGTTGATGGCCGCTAGCCGTGCGCTGGCTGACTGCTCGCCGCTGGCGAATAACGGTGAAGGCGCGCTGCTGCCGGATCTGTCCGATATCCAGCAGGTGTCCAAGCGTATTGCACTGGATGTGGGTAAAGCCGCACAGCTGCAGGGCGCAGCCGTGGTGACGTCAGCCGATGCGTTGCAGAAGGCGATTGACCATAACTTCTGGCAACCGCAGTACCGCAGCTACAAACGTACCTCGTTCTAACGGTCTGACTGCTAGAAAGCGCGGCATTTGCCGCGCTTTTTTTATCACTGCTTTTTATTCAGCTTTTCAATTTCGGGTCGAGCGCATCGCGCAAACCGTCACCCAGTAAATTAAACGCCAGGACCGTCAGAAAGATCGCCAAACTAGGGAAGATCGCGACGTGCGGGGCAATCACCATATCCGACCGCGCTTCGTTCAGCATCGCACCCCACTCCGGCATCGGCGGCTGTGCGCCCAGCCCTAGAAATGACAGGCTGGCTGCCGTGATGATCGACATCCCAATGCGCATCGAGAAAAACACCACGATAGAAGACACCGAGCCGGGCAGAATATGCCGAAAGAGGATCGTCCGGTCGCTGGCACCAATGCTGCGGGCCGATTCGATGTAGGTAAGCTGCTTTAGCACCAGCGTATTGCCGCGCACCAGACGGGCGAAAGCCGGAATGCTGAAAATCGCGACGGCGACAATCACATTCGCCATCCCACTGCCCATAATCGCCACAACGGCAATCGCCAGCAGAATACCGGGGAAGGCAAACAGCACATCGCAGAGGCGCATGATGATCCTGTCTGCCCACCCTTCGTAGTAGCCCGCCACCAGACCGAGTGTCGTGCCGATAATCATCCCGACCAGCACCGAGAGAATGCCCGCCGCCAGCGAGATACGCGTCCCCATCAGGATCCGACTGAAAATATCACGTCCTAATGAATCCACCCCCAGCCAGTGTGCCGCCGACGGGCCTTCATTCAGGCGCTCATAATCGAAATAGTTCTCGGCATCATAGGGCATCAGGTACGGTGCCAGAAACGCGATCGCAATCAGCAGTAGCACAAACACGCCTGCAATGACCGCGACATGCTGCTGAAGAAAGCGCCGCCAGAATTCACGCCACGGCGTACGAACCGATTTATCCCTAATGACAGGGAGCGTCGCCAGCATAGCGTTACGTCGCCAGTGTCTCATTCCCTTTCCTTATTTATAACGAATAGCTGGGTTAATCGCGGCATACAACATATCCACCAGCAGATTGATCAGAATAAACTCCAGCGAAAACAGCAACACCTCGGCCTGAATCACCGGATAGTCGCGCATCTCCACCGCATCCACCAGCAGCCGTCCTAGCCCCGGCCAGTTGAAGACCTTCTCGACGACGATTGAGCCGCCGAGCAAGAAACCAAATTGCAGCCCCATCATCGTAACCACCGGAATCAGCGCATTGCGCAGCCCGTGCTTCACTACCACCAGCGATTCGCGCACGCCCTTTGCCCGCGCCGTACGCATATAATCTTCTTGCAAGACATCAACAAACGACGCGCGGGTAAACCGCGCCATCACCGCTGCGACCGCTGCACCCAGCGTCAACGAGGGCAAAATATAGTGCAGCCAGGTGTCTGCCCCCACCGTTGGCAGCCATCCCAGTTCAACAGAAAAGACCTGCATTAACAGCATGCCGAGCGCAAACGCAGGGAAAGAGAGACCGGAGACGGCCAGCGTCATCCCGATTCTGTCCGGCCAGCCGTTGCGCCACACGGCGGACACGATACCAATCGCCATGCCAAAAATTACGGCCCACACCATGCTGCACACCGTCAGCCAAAACGTCGGCATAAAGCGCATGGCAATCTCTTCGGTGACCGGTCGTTTCGAGACGATCGACGTCCCAAAATCCCCTTGCAGGATATTGGTAAAGAAGTGCCAGAACTGGTGCGGCAACGGTTTATCCAACCCCAAATCCTGCCGGACCATCTCAATAACGGCAGCATCCGCTTCCCGTCCGGCGGCTAAACGCGCCGGATCGCCGGGTAACAGATGAACGAACAGGAACACCAGCACCATCACAATCAGGAGCGTGGGAATCAGTCCCAGTAGTCGTTTAATAAAATAATTCAGCATGAACAGTTTTCCACAGACATGCGTCGGACTCCCTATCAGTGAACGTGTGTTGACCACTGCGGGCAGCCTCACGGCCACCCGACTCCCTGGTCATTCTTTTGCAGCGGATTACTCCGCGAGATCGGCATCCTCAAAACTGAATAAGGTATCCGGCATCACGTAGAACCCGGTCAGTTTTTTGCTGTTTGCCGACACCAGGCGCTCTGTCGCCAGGAAAATCCACGGCGCATCTGCCCAGATTTTGTCCTGTGCATCTTTGTACAGCTTCTGTTTTTCCGTCCGATCCGTCGTTTTCAGCGCATTCGCCAGATCCGCATCAACTTGCGGGTTGCTGTAAAACGCCGTGTTGAACTGCGCGGGTGGCCAGGAAGCCGTGGCAAACAGCGGCGACAGCGCCCAGTCAGCTTCGCCCGTCGAGGCCGACCAGCCGGTGTAGAACAGGCGAACGCCCGTTTCTTTCACGCCCTTGCCTTCCACTTCCGCCGCCCGCTGTCCTGCATCCATCGCAGTCACCTGCACTTTCACGCCAACCTGTGCCAGCTGTTGCTGCGTGAACTGCAAGACTTTCTGCGCCGTACTGTGGTTATGCGATGACCAGAGCGTAGTGGTGAAGCCGTTCGGGTAGCCCGCTTCTTTCAGCAGTTCGCGCGCTTTGGCCGGATCGTAAGGCCACGGGTGATATTTTACTGAATAATCAATGCTGCTCGGCAGTGGCCCTTCGGCTGGCGTCGCATAGCCGGAGAACGCCACTTTAATCAGCGCCTCTTTGTTGATCGCGTAGTTCAACGCCTCGCGTACTTTTGGGTTATCAAACGGCTTCTGCGTGACATTCATACTGATGTAGCGGTGCAGAATCGACGGCGACGCCACCAGCGCCAGCTTGTCATTTTTCTCCAGCACTTTGGCCTGCTCAAACGGTATCGGATAAGCAAACTGCGCTTCACCGGTTTGCAGCAGCGCCGCACGCGTATTGTTATCGACGACTGGACGCCAGGTAATGCTGTCCAGTTTAGGCAGCCCAGCCTTCCAGTAGCCGTTGAATTTCTCGACTTTGACAAAGTCGGTCTGATTCCAGGTCACAAAACGGTACGGGCCGGTGCCGACCGGATGGAAACCAATGTCCTTGCCGTACTGCTTTAACGCTGCCGGCGAGATCATCACCGCCGCCGGATGCGCCAGATTGTTAACGAACGCCGAGAACGGCGTCTTCAGCGTAATTTTCACCGTCAGATCGTCAACCGCCTCGGTTTTTTCGATCATCTTGAACAGGTTATATCGCTTCAGGCGATTGTCGGGGTTACTGGCGCGATCCAGATTCACTTTCACGGCGGCGGCGTTGAACGCCGTTCCATCGTGAAATTTGACACCCGGATGCAGCTTGACGGTATACGTCAGACCATCGGGGCTCACGTCATAGCTGTCCGCCAGTACGTTCACCAGCTTCATCTCTTTATCAAAGCCAAAGAGCCCCTGATAGAAGGACTTCGCCACCGTCTGCGATAGCGAATCGTTGGCATCATACGGATCCAGACTGGTAAACGTGGAACCCACGGCGATAACCGCATCTTTGGCTGCCCAGACGGGTGAAGCCGCCATCGCAGCGGTTACGCCTGCGGCCACTAACCAGCGCCGCTTTATCGTCATTACGCTCATGCTACGTTCTCCTTGTGAATCACTGTCAATACGCGCCGGCTATCGGATGGTGCGCAACAAAGTGCCGCTCACCGACCTGAACCAAAGGCGCCATGATCGGCTCGTCGCCAAGCGCCCGAATCGGGCTGGGTATTTCATCAACCAGCAGCACCTGCTCACGCTGACGGCGTGCGGGATCAGCAACCGATACTGCCGACATCAGCTTGCGGGTATAAGGGTGCCGAGGGCGCTCGAATACATCTTGCCGCGAGCCAATCTCGACAATCTGCCCCATGTACATCACCGCCACGCGATGGCTAATACGCTCAACCACCGCCATATCATGTGAAATAAACAAAAACGCGATGCCGAATTCACGTTGCAGTTCCAGCATCAGGTTGATGATTTGTGCCTGAATCGACACGTCCAGCGCGGATACCGCTTCATCCGCAATCACGACTTTCGGGTTCAGCGCCAGCGCTCTGGCGATGCAAACGCGCTGGCGCTGGCCGCCGGAAAATTCATGCGGATAGCGGCGAGCGTGTTCCGGCTCCAGCCCTACGCGCGACAACAGCCACTCAACGCGTTTTTCCGCTTCCTGCCGACGGCAAATGTTGTGCACCAGCAGCGGTTCCATAATGGAGAAACCGACCGTCAGACGGGGATCCAGCGACGCATAGGGATCCTGAAAAATCAGCTGAATATCACGCCGCAGGTGCTGTAACGCCGCCCCTTTCATCTGATGGATTCGCTGACCATTAAAAGTAATTTCGCCTTTCTGGCTTTCAACTAGCTGGAGCAACGCACGGCTGGTGGTGGATTTGCCGCATCCCGATTCGCCGACCAGCGAGAGCGTTTCCCCCGGCCAGAGATCGAAGCTGACGTTTTCCACCGCATGCACTTGCCGGGTCACGCGGTTCAATAAACCACTGCGAATGGGAAAACGCGTCACCAGATTGCTCACCTGTAAGATCGGTTCTGACTGCGCGGGAACGGTATCCTGCGGTACGTTGTCCGCAATACGCCCCGAGAGTTGATCCAGCAGCGGAAATTTTTCCGGGAACGGTTGGCCGCGCATAGACCCTAACGCCGGTACTGCCGCCAGCAGCCCCTGCGTATACGGATGCTGCGGTGCAGTAAAGATCTGCCCAACGCTCCCCGCTTCGACACTTTCCCCACGGTGCATAACCAGTACACGCTCGGCCATTTCCGCCACCACGCCCATGTCATGGGTGATGAAAATCACGGCCATTTCCATTTCACGCTGTAGCACACGAATAAGTTGCAGAATTTGCGCCTGAATGGTGACATCCAGCGCGGTCGTCGGTTCATCGGCAATCAGCAGCGACGGCTTGCAGGAGAGCGCCATAGCAATCATCACCCGCTGGCGCATACCGCCAGACAACTGGTGGGGATAGCGATCCAGCACGTTGCGCGCTTCCGGTATTCTGACCAGATCCAGCATACGCAAGGTTTCTGCCCGCGCGGCGCGTCTGTCCATCCCCTGGTGCAAACGAATCGACTCGGCAATTTGTTCGCCGACGGGAAAAACCGGATTCAGCGACGTCATCGGCTCCTGGAAAATCATCGCCAGATCCGCCCCACGCAATACGCGCATCGCACGCTGACGGGCACCGCGGATATCCAGCACCTGCCCATCGCGACGGCGAAATAGCATGTCGCCCTGATGAATCACGCCGCCCGCATGTTCAACCAGCCGCATCAGCGCCAGCGACGTTACCGACTTACCCGATCCCGATTCTCCGACGATAGCCAGCGTCTCGCCCCGATCGACAGAGAACGTCAAATTACGCACCGCATCTGTCCGCTGCCCCTGCTGCTCAAAATAGACGCTCAGGTTGCGCACCTCCACCACCCGTTTTTCAGGCAAAATCAGCCCCGGAACAGGGGAAGACAGCGAGGCATAATGATCCTGTGTGGGCGACATGAACGGCGAATCTCCATATAAATGCGGCTGGAATCAGCGCAACGCGGTCAGGGACAAATTATCAGCGATTTTCGACTATATTTAGCGCAAGGTATGATGTAAAGCGGAAACTGAAATCGGCACGGTGAAAAATTTCTTTTTATAACATTAAGTTAATTGTCATAAAGACACGCCATCAGGGGCAATATGTCCTGCAAATCCGCCCACTTTTGCCCGAAATGGTTCGACTTGTGGGAAAAAAGTGACGCTTTCGCACCCCGCCCCTGTCGTTTGATGCCTGACAAGTCATGCGCTATACCCTAAATAATTCGAGTTTCAGGAAGGCGGCAAGCGAAGGAGTCCCGATGAGCTTACTTGAGTAAGTGATTCGGGTGACTGAACGCAGCCAACGCACATGCAACTTGAAGTATGACGGGTATAAAAGCCCTATTCATTGACCTGCGTACATTCACCCACGTTACGAACTCTGACATAATTAATACTGGCATAGGAAACGAGTTTTCGCCCATGAATGACGCGTTGCCGGAACACGATTCTTACTGATGAAATAAATCATATTAATGAAATCAGTCGTATTGATGAAACACACTGTGGAGTGAAGATGGAAAGCGTTAACGCAGGTTTACTGACTCTTGAACAAGCTCTGGAAAACATGTTTTCTCAGGTTCCTTCCCTTACCGAGACAGAGCGCGTATCCCTGTTCGACGCCGCAGGACGGATTACCGCCCATGCCATCGCCTCCCCGATTAACGTCCCACCTTTCGCCAATTCCGCGATGGATGGCTATGCCGTACGCTGCGCCGATTTGTTCGCCTCAGCAACGCTGCCGCTGGCCGGCAAAGCCTTTGCGGGTGCGCCCTTCACCGGCGACTGGCCGGCGGGAACCTGCATTCGCATTATGACCGGCGCGCCGATTCCCGCAGGAGCCGACGCCGTCATCATGCAGGAACAGGCTGACGTCAGCGAGGACGGCATCCGCTTTCCGAACGAGGTAAAACCCGGCCAGAATATTCGTCTGGCAGGAGAAGACATTCAGGCTGGTGCCAGCGTGCTGCCTGCGGGCTGTAAGCTAGGCGTGGCGGAGCTGCCGTTGTTGGCTTCGCTGGGGATTGCGCAGATTGACGTGGTGCGCCGCCTGAAAGTCGCAGTGTTTTCAACCGGTGATGAGCTGCAACCCGTCGGCGAACCGCTGGCAGACGGCCAGATTTATGACACCAACCGTTTCGCCGTCCGTTTGATGCTGGAACAGCTAGGTTGCGAGGTTCACGATCTGGGGATTATCCGCGACGATCCGGCAGCCCTGCGCGCCGCTTTTCATGAAGCAGATAAGCTTGCCGATCTGGTGATTAGCAGCGGCGGTGTTTCCGTTGGCGAAGCGGATTACACCAAACAAATGCTGGATGAGCTGGGTGATATCCATTTCTGGAAGCTGGCGATCAAACCCGGTAAGCCCTTCGCTTTTGGCAAATTACAACACGCCTGGTTCTGCGGCCTGCCGGGGAATCCGGTTTCTGCTGCGCTGACGTTCTATCAACTGGTTCAGCCACTGCTGGCTCGCCTGTCTGGCTATACGCAATGGCGCTTACCGCCACGGGTTCGCGTCAAAACCACCAGCGCACTGAAAAAGACACCGGGGCGCACCGATTTCCAGCGCGGTGTTTTCAGTCGCAACGCACAGGGTGAGCTGGAAGTCAGAACCACCGGGCATCAGGGTTCACATGTTTTCAGCTCGTTCAGCCTCGGTAACTGCTTCATCGTACTGGAGCAAGATCGCGGTCGCGTCGCCGCTGGCGAATGGGTCGAGATCGAGCCCTTCAACGCGCTGCTGGGGCACTGAGCATGTTGCCGGAGCTGAGCGATGAAGAGATGCTGCGCTACAATCGACAGATTGTGCTGCGCGGCTTTGATTTTGACGGACAGGAAAAGCTGAAAGCGTCACGTCTGCTGATTGTCGGGCTGGGTGGGCTAGGCTGTGCCGCCGCGCAGTATCTGGCCGCGGCGGGCGTCGGCCATTTAACGCTGCTGGATTTTGATACCGTCTCTCTGTCTAACCTGCAACGTCAGGTGCTGCACCGTGATGATCGTATCGGCATGGCGAAGGTCGAATCTGCGCGTCTGACGTTATCCGATATGAATCCGCATCTTTCGCTCGATACGATTGATGGCGATCTCGATGACGAGGCGTTGAGCGAACTGGTCAGCAAACACGATGCCGTGCTGGACTGTACCGACAATGTCACCATTCGCAACCGCCTAAACCGCATTGGCTTTCAGCTCAAGAAGCCGCTGATCTCTGGAGCGGCAATTCGGATGGAAGGCCAAATCAGCGTCTTTACCTATCAGCCCGAGGAACCTTGCTATCATTGTCTCAGCCGTCTGTTCGGTGCCAATGCGCTGACCTGCGTCGAGGCAGGCGTGATGTCGCCGCTGGTAGGCACCATCGGCAGTTTGCAGGCGATGGAAGCCATTAAGCTGCTAACCGGTTACGGTAGGCTAGTGACAGGCCGACTGCTGATGTTCGATGCGATGACGCTGCAATTTCGCGAAATGATGCTGCCGAAAAACCCGCACTGCGACGTCTGCGGCGGAGCGGGCTGACAAAGGAAAGATTGGCATCCGGCACGATAAGCCATTGAATACGGCGAAAATCAGTGACACATTATCAAGGCGAATCATCACGTAAACTGAGGAACACACCATGAGTAATGCTTTTTTGCAGTCAATCAAGGCCCGTCGTTCAATCTATGCCATCGGCAATACATTACCGATATCAGAAGATCAGGTTACCGCCCTCATTACCGAAGCCGTTAATGAAAGCCCCTCCTCTTTTAATTCACAAAGCTCACGCGTTGTGATTCTGTTCGGCGAGCAGCATCACAAACTGTGGGATATTGTTAAACAGCAGCTGAAGAAAATTGTACCGGCAGACGCTTTTGCCCCGACAGAAAATAAACTGGCTTCCTTTGCCGCTGGCGCAGGTACCGTCCTGTTTTTTGAAGACACCGCCGTGATTGAAGCGCTACAGGAAAAATTCGCGCTTTATGCCGATAACTTCCCGGTCTGGTCTGAACATTCAACCGGTATTGCTCAGTTTGCCGTGTGGTCTACGCTGGCGCAGGAAAAAATTGGCGCTTCGCTCCAGCACTACAATCCGCTGATTGACGATGATGTTAAATCACAGTGGAATCTGCCAGCCAGTTGGAAGTTGCGTGCTCAAATGCCATTTGGCTCAATCGAGCAGCCAGCCGGTGAGAAAACCTATATTTCCTTTGAAGAGCGTTTCCGCGTATTTAAATAATCCGCTGAATCAGCCTTTATCAACAAACAGGGACACCGCGCGGTGTCCCTGTTTGTTTTCTCCCCTATTTACGGCATCAACGCGGTGGCGCAAAAACCTGAATCGCCTTTTCTCTGATCCCGAATACCGCGGGCGTTTTACCAATCAGCTCACCGTCGGCATTGATATCGTGCGGCTTCGAGGTATTCAGCGTCAGTTGTCTGGCGGAAAAGGCGCGGACTTTGCGCCAGCGACCGTGCGTTCCCTTGCGGATAAAGGGGATCAGTGCCACCATTTCCCACCAGTGAGACACCTCCAGGCTATATACATCCAGCCGGCCATCATCGGGCGCGGCACTGTCTGCCACCGCCATGCCGCCGCCGTAGAAACGCCCATTTCCCACCGACACCTGCACGGTTCTCACCCGCTCTTTGATGCCATCGTGCTCAATCTCGACGCGGAAAGGACGACTTTGCTTCAAAAGCTTGAAGGCCGCCAGCGCATAGCCCAATGTGCCCCACCGTTTCTTGGATTTCGCCGACAGTCCGCGCGCCAAGGCCGCAGAAAACCCAATACTGGAAACGTTAAAGAACAGATGCCCGTTGACCTCCCCCAAATCAACGGCGCGCCGCTGCCCGCTAGCGATAACCTGCACGGCCTGCCGAATCTCTCGGGGGATTCCCACCGTACGGGCAAAGTCATTCGCTGTCCCTAAGGGCAGCACGCCCAGCGGCAAGCCAGTATCCACCAGACCTGGCGCGGCTGAATTTAGCGTGCCATCGCCACCGCCAATAATGACAAAGTCCACCCGATCCGCATACGCACGTATAATATCACTGCATGAACCCGTCTCTTTTTCATCAGGTTCGACGATATTGATCTGGCTTTGTTGCAATAATTCTTTCACATAGCGTGCTGAGGAATCGCCATTCCGCGCATGTTTATTAATCAATAAAAGCGCTGTTGGGCCTGACTCCTTCGCTGCTGAATAATGGCTCATGGTCATCCACCCAACATCATTGATTGATTAAATCTAACCATAGGGATAATCAAACCGACAAGGGAGCTTTAACAAGCCCACAATAAAATACAAAACATTACGTTCCAGCAGCCTGCTGCTCATACTTCCACACCGAAACCACTATACTGAATCCAACAAGCCAGCGAACTCTTTAGCCAGTTGTGCTATGGCGTCATTCCAGTAAAATGTCGCACCACTATTTTTAGGCGAAAACAGAGACTTATTACTTATTCACCTATCTCATGAATGATTCTCTGGGGAAACTATGTTGCAGACCGGATTCATTAATAACTCACGTTGGTTAGACAAAACGCGCGCAGTCGTAATACTTGGATCCATGCTGCTTGCCGCCTTTCTGGTTATCAGTTGGACCAGCTATGAAGTGGCTAAAGAATCACTGGAAGAAGAAATCGAAGAAAATACCCTGCCGCTCACCAGCGATAATGTCTATTCTGAAATCCAGCAGGATTTGTTGAAGCCTATCTTTATTTCATCCCTAATGGCGCACGATACGTTTTTACGTGACTGGGTACTAAAAAATGAAAGCGATCCACAGGCCCTATTCCGCTATCTGAAAGAGATCGATCGCCGCTTCAACACCGTATTTTCTTTTTTCATTTCTGATAAAACCGGGCTCTATTACGATCAGCAGCGCATCCTGAAAACCGTCTCGGAATCGTCCCCCGACGATCAATGGTATTTCCAGCACAAAGCGCTATCGGATGACATGCCTTACGTTGTCGATCTCCGCGTCGATCCTGAGAACCGCACGCGTCTGGACATTTTCATCAACCACAAAGTGATGGATTATGAAGACAACTTCATTGGCATTACTGGCGTGGGCATCCCGGTTGATCGTGTTAAGCACCTGATTGAAAAATACGAACAGCGCTATAACAGGACGATCTATTTCGTTGATAAACAAGGTAATATTACGCTACATGGAGAAACTTACGCGCGCTCACTAAAACTTCAAGAGCAGGAGGGGCTGAACCGGATCGCGACCACGATTTTAACTTCCCCCGGCGGCGCTTACGAATATCAGTCAAACGGAGAACATATTTTCCTCAATACCCGTTTAATCCCTGAATTCGGCTGGTATTTGATGGTTGAGCAAACCAGTCATCCCAGTGAAAAACGACTGTTCACCACATTGCTAAAAAATCTGGGTATCAGCACGTTTGTCAGCATCCTTTTTCTGTTTCTGCTGTGGTTGACGATTGGCGGATATCAACGCCGTCTGGAACAGATGGCGACGACCGATAAATTAACGGGCCTCATGAACCGTCAGGCATTCGATTATTTATTCCGTCGTCTCGGGACGAAAAATGCCTTACAGCATAAATCGCTCTCCATTATTTTGATTGATATTGACCACTTTAAGAAAATTAATGACAAGTACGGCCACAATGTCGGAGATATGGTTTTAAAAGAGGTTTCCGCCATCCTATCGGCCAATACCCGCTCCAGCGATCAATCCTGCCGTTGGGGAGGAGAAGAGTTCGTCATTTTGCTCGACGATTGCGATCTCAACGCCGCACAACAGCGCGCCGAGGCCCTGCGTCAGAGTATTGAAACCACGCATCTTCCCTACCGTGAAGGAAGAATTCAGGTGACAGCCAGCTGCGGCGTTGCTGAATATCGGGCGGGCGAAACGCTAAACATGCTGATTAACCGCGCCGATATCGCGCTCTATCAGGCAAAACAGCAAGGACGTAATCAGGTGGTCGGTGCCGCGCAATAGCGCGCCATCAATAAAAAGGTAACGGGGAGCATTATGTCTCCCCGTTATTTCATCCTAAATCGTCAAACAGGCTTTTCAGCCACTAAATACCATCATCTTTTGTCTGCACCCAAAACGCATGCACCAACCCAGGAAAATAACCTAACAGCGTCAGAATAATATTCAGAATAAATGCCCCACCGATGCCTTTCCCCAGTAACACGCCCAACGGTGGCAGGAGAATAGTCAGTACAATACGCCAAAATCCCATATCAACCTCCGTAACGTGATGATTCCTTATGAAAGTAGTTCAGCACATGGGATTTGTCAGTACGGTACGAGATGATTGAGAGTAATCTTTGCTGGTAAAATGAAAGCCTGTGTTTCAGTGCCCCAGAACCACACCGCCATCCATCAGGACATGTCACATGGCGAGTACTCGTCTCTGCGCCCTATTGATAAGATGACCGAAGGCGTTATGCCACGTACTACTCTCCTCATTATTAATTCAATTAACTATTCATAATAATAAGAAAAACCGTCAAAACATATTATTTGAAATACATAGCAGAGGAAAAATAATTCCCTCAATAATTAAATACGCTCTGAATTTATATTTTCCGAGCACCTTGCAAACCAGACTTAATTTTCTACACTTAATCGCGATGCAAGGACTTGCATCTAAAAACAGCGATTAACATTGGAGATTGTTATGAAAAAGAAATTCGCATTCCCTTTATTATTGTCACTGACTACGATTTTTAGCGCGTATGCTTATTCAGAAACATCCAGTCTTAATGATAAAGAAGGCCCGCCAGTTAAATTCGCCGAAACAGCCTTCGCCCAACTGGATGGAAGCAACAGCGTATTATCCGCTTCTGAAACGGGAGAGGCACCTGCACAAAACGGTGCACTGCGGGCACCTGCGCCACCGCTGAGTCGGCTTGCTATCTATGCTGTCGGTTCATCAAACTGCAATTGGGAATATATGACCACGGTTGGCCAATTTTCAACAACGTGCGATCACGGAGGAGCACAACTTCGCGTTGCCGTACAGGAAATTGGCTATGGTGGTAATGCCATTGCCTGGATGAACTCAGGCCAATTAGCAAATTCTAAGAATTACCAAAATGATTCTATTTGCGTGGTAGGGACATCCTACGTTTTCCCTTGCCCCGTCGGTGGCACGGTTGTTGGCTGGATGAAATATTACAACCTTGACGGTTCGCAGAATGGTATATTTAAATTCCAGGACACCTCAATCAACGCGCCCTGGAATACCCTATACACTCAGATCAGCATTCAATAATCTATCTCCGTCCCCATCAATAAATAAAGGCCAATTCACACTTGGCCTTTTTTATTACGCGAACATATTAACCTTTACGGCTTTATCCTGAAAACGAAGCAATGCATCAGCAGCGCGTTGCAGGCCTTCTGCGCTCGCCCTTTCATTACGCGATAGTGCGCCATCAATCCCTTCCTGAATTTTGGAGAACACGTTCATAGGCTGGTGCGATGAAGCGGGTGCGGTGCCATCGTAAACGACTTTAGACAACGCGCTAGGGGCCATGAAACCCAACAATGATGACGATTCGTCGAGATCCATCTCTCCACTTTGGATCAGGCTATTTACGGCTTCGGTTAACGCCTGTGGCGTCATATTCGTGAAATCGTATTTCTTAACCTGAGTAGCGGAGGTGGCAGCGTTATTTGCACTCGTTTCCTGCGTTTTTTCAGCTAAAACAGCAGCAAACGAGGCTTGATTACCAACCTGAGCCGTTGAGTTAGCGATCGAAGCGCGATGCGCAAAAAGGCCATTCTCTCCAGTCTCAATTTTCATATTCTTCCCTCTCAGTCGTTATGAATATGCAATGCATCCAAGCAAACGATATGTCAGCGCTTTCAGTATAGGATTCTCGATGAAAATGTCCCTATTTGATTGGAGGAATAGCACCGTAAACTTCAACGTGCTCAAATGTTCAGCGACATAAAAGCGCCCTCCTCGCTCAGCTTATGTGTACCTGAACGCATGGCAGGTATAATAAATACTCATACCTAGTACCGACTTACAGAGGATCAATAATGAAAAAGCGAGCCATTGCTCTTTTTGCGCTACTGCCCATCACTCAAGCCGCCGCCACAGATTGTGGCAACGCCAACACGCAGTTGGAGATGAGCCAGTGTGCGGCTAATGAATATAAAAAAGTGGATGGCGAGCTTAATCGGCTGTATCAGGACGTCGTCAAACGTCTGGTGATTGAAGAACACAAGGCGTTGCTTAAATCAGCACAGAGAAAATGGATCGCGTACCGCGACGCTGACTGTGAGTTTCAGACCTTCCCGACAACCGGGGGATCGGTGCATGGCATGGTGTATTCCCAGTGCCTGACGCAGAAAACCGCCGAGCGCGTAGAAGAATTTAAAAGCATGCTACGTTGTGAAGAAGGGGATTTGAGCTGTCCGCTTTAAGCCACTACCAAGTGTGGAAAGCGTCACAGACTCAATGCGGGGTAAGTGTTTGAATAGCGGTAGAGAGACGGGGGGATTTGAACCCCCGGTAGCGTTGCCCTACTCCCGTTTTCGGGACGGGTTCGGTCAGTCGCTCCAGCATCTCTCGTTAGCAGTTGCCATGATGCCTATTTTTACGGCATGTTAACAGCACCCGCCCTCGCCTTTAAATTCAAGTGACGACTGAACGAGCAATAACAATGATTAAATGGCCGTGGAAAAACACTCAACCTCAGGTGCAGACGCTTGAACACTGGCACGCTGCGATTTCCATCCCGCTTCTCGCGCCGTTGAGCGATGAAGAGCGCCAGCAGCTGGTCGCCCTTGCCGATCAGTTTCTGAAGCAAAAGCGCCTGATTCCGTTGCAGGAGCTGGTGTTGACGGACATCATGCAGCAGCGCATCGCCCTGCTGTTTTCCCTGCCGGTGCTGTCGCTGGGAATAGATGCGCTGGATGGCTTCCATGAAGTTCTGATTTACCCCGGCCCGTTTATTGTTGAGGAAGAGTGGCAGGATGACATCGGGCTCGTGCATAAGGGAAAAATGGTGCAATCCGGCCAAAGCTGGGATCAGGGGCCGATTGTCCTCAACTGGCAGGAAGTGCAGGATTCCTTCGACCTCTCCGGTTTCAACCTCATCATTCATGAAGTCGCGCACAAGCTGGACATCCGCAGCAGCGGCGAAGCGACGGGCGTTCCCCTTATCCCTCTGCGTGAGATTGCTGCGTGGGAACAGCATCTGCACGGCGCGATGGATGCCTTGCAGGAAGAAATCGATCTGGTGGGCGAAGATGCCGCCAGCATGGATCCCTACGCCGTCCACGATCCAGCAGAGTGCTTTGCGGTGCTGTCGGAATACTTCTTCAGCGCCCCCGAACTTCTCGACGCGCGTTTCCCCGATCTGTACCGCTGCTTCCAAAAGTTCTATCAGCAGGATCCGCTAACCCGTCTAAAAAACTGGCAAAGCAGCACCCATTACCGTGCGCCATCGATTTACTAACTCATAAAAAAACAGCGAATTGTACACAGCCTAAACAGTCAGACGATAAAGCTGATTTTGCCGTTGACAGTACCGCGGGTGGCGGATATCATGCGCCCCGTTCACACGATTCCTCTGTAGTTCAGTCGGTAGAACGGCGGACTGTTAATCCGTATGTCACTGGTTCGAGTCCAGTCAGAGGAGCCAATTTAAAGAAAGCAGACGTTCAC
>NZ_JAUMIO010000018.1:0-98807 GCF_032905925.1 Pectobacterium sp. HCp5_1 | reverse complement strand
ATTGCTGCTATGATCGGCATCGCTCAGTCCGGTTGGTGATTTGTTTGGTTTGGCGATTGATCAGATCGCATAACTCGGACTGAGTTCCCTTCGAGTGATCTACTATTTGGCGAAGCTATTTAGGATGTGTCCCGTAACTGTTTTTTGTACAATCAGGAACATGATTTCACCATAAAAAGTGCTTCAATTTGGCTCGTTACGATTTTCCCGATGATGCATGGGCACTGATTTCTCCTATGCTGCCGCCTGAAAGAGGCTCTTCCCGAGGCGGGCGTCCTTACTTTGCTCACAGGCATGTCATGAATGGCATATTTTGGGTACTTTGCTCCGGCGCGCCGTGGCGGGATTTACCAGAGCGTTATGGTCAATGGAAAACCATTTACAACCGCTTTAACCGGTGGTCTAAAGCCGGAGTAATGAACAGTATTTTCAATAAATTACTCCAACTCTTGGATGAAAAAGCACTGATTGACTGGGATGTTATCGCGCTGGATGGCAGTAACATTCGCGCCCTGAAAGCGACGGCCGGTGCGAAAAAAAACATCCCGATGAACACGAGGACCATGGGCTGGGTCGCTCTCGCGGCGGCTTTGGCACCAAAATCCATCTGGCGACAGATGGCACAGGATTACCGCTGAGTTTTTGCCTGAGCGGTGGACAAGCCCACGAAAGCCGATATGCGGAAACCTTGCTTAACCGGGTCGGGGTTATCCGAAAAAACGGGAACCTGAAATCACGTCCGAAAGCAGTACTGGCGGATAAGGGTTACTCCAGTAGACGTATTCGCATTTATTTGAAAATAAAAGGAATAAAAGCGGTTATTCCGTTTAAATCAAATGAGAAGGCCAGTCAGGACGGACGTCGGCCCCTTAATACGGGTCTGTACAAAAAACGCAATGTCGTGGAGCGTTGCTTTGCGATATTGAAAGAAAATCGTCGTATCGCGACACGCTCGGAAAAAACAGCCAGAAACTACCTGAGTATGCTAAAACTGGGGGCGATCAGGCTATTTTTGAAACGGTTGTTAAGTTAAGGGACACAGCCTAGGTTCAAAATGGCAAATGAAATAGCCCTAATGGGATGGGTTCTTAGTTACGCCCCCACTATTGCTGGGTAAGATCAAAACCAAAATTATCGAATAAACGACATCCGTTTTACAAATAGCCTTATCCTCACGAACCCGATAAAATCATCCCAGTGATAACCGATAACAGTAGATCTTATGTTACAAACTCTCTACACCATCATCCTGTACCTCATCCAGCCGTTGATTTGGCTTCGCCTGTGGCTTCGTGGCCGTAAGGCTCCTGCCTATCGTCGGCGCTGGGGTGAACGTTACGGCTTTTGTGCAGAGAAGGTTAAACCAGACGGTATCATGCTGCATTCGGTGTCGGTGGGGGAAACGCTGGCCGCCATTCCTTTAGTGAGAGCGCTGCGCCATCGTTACCCCAATCTGCCGATCACAGTCACCACCATGACGCCAACCGGTTCGGAGCGCGTGCGTTCAGCGTTTGGCGACACGGTCTATCACGTTTATCTGCCTTATGATTTACCCTGTGCCCTGAAACGTTTTTTTGACCAGGTTCGTCCAAAAATCGTCATTATTATGGAAACCGAGCTGTGGCCAAATCTGATCGCGGAACTGCATAAACGCGACATTCCGTTGGTTATTGCCAATGCCCGACTGTCCGAACGCTCTGCGGCGGGTTACAAAAAGATCGGCAAACTGATGCGCCATATCTTGCAGCGCATTACCCTCGTCGCTGCACAGAATCAGGAAGATGGTAATCGATTTATCGATCTTGGTCTGAAGCGCTCCAGCCTGAAAGTGACTGGCAGCCTTAAATTTGATATTTCCGTGACGCCAGAACTGGCAGCACGAGCCATTACATTGCGTCGACAATGGGCGCCACACCGTCCGGTATGGATAGCCACCAGTACGCACGAAGGTGAAGAAGCGATCGTTCTGGCCGCTCACCGACAGCTGCTTGCCACCTACCCTGACCTACTCCTCATTCTTGTGCCTCGCCATCCAGAACGTTTCTCCACCACGCAGGCGTTAGCAGAAAATTTGGGATTCACCTACACGCTGCGCAGCAGTGGTGAACAGCCTCCTGCAAACACGCAGGTGGTTATCGGGGATACCATGGGCGAGCTGATGCTGTTGTACGGCATTGCCGATTTAGCGTTTGTTGGTGGAAGTTTGGTTGAACGGGGCGGACATAATCCGTTAGAAGCCGCAGCCCACGCGATTCCGGTATTGATGGGACCATATACTTTTAATTTTAAAGACATCTGCAACAAACTCGATCAAGCTGACGGTTTGATTACCGTGACCGATGCAGAGTCACTTGGAAGAGAAGTGGGAAAACTGCTCGCTGACGAAGACTATCGCCTCTACTATGGTCGACACGCCGTGGAAGTGTTACACCAAAATCAGGGTGCACTACAGATGCTGCTTACGCTACTGGAACCTTATTTACCCCAGCGGACACAGTAAAGCAGCCGCTACCGAGACAGTGAATGAAGGGCTGACGTGATGACAACTAAAGCGATTTATCCTGGAACGTTTGATCCACTAACCAATGGTCATTTGGATCTGTTGACGCGTGCATCACGACTGTTCGACCATGTGGTGCTGGCCATCGCTGCCAGCCCGAGCAAACATACACTTTTCACTTTGGATGAGCGCGTGGCGCTGGCAAAGGGTGCGACGCAGCATTTATCCAACGTCGACGTAGTCGGTTTCAGCGATCTTATGGTGCACTTCGCACAACAGCAAAAAGCCAATATTCTTGTGCGGGGTTTGCGAGCCGTTGCCGATTTCGAATATGAACTCCAGCTCGCAAAAATGAATCACCACCTGATGCCTACTCTCGAAAGCGTGTTCCTGATGCCATCAGAAGAGTGGTCGTTTATTTCATCTTCTCTGGTCAAAGAAGTGGCTCGTCACGGCGGTGACGTATCGCATTTTCTTCCAGATGCGATTGGCTCGGCGCTTAAGCAAAAACTGGAGCAGGGTAAGTAATCGATAATCCGGCGGATGGGTAACGTTCCTCCGCCGGAAAAAGCGGTGTGATTAACGCGCTAATGTACCGCATAGATAACGAAACCACCACAGGGGTTTCCACCATGGTTTCAATGGAGGTAATACATTTGGAATCAAATTATTTCGATATTTAATATGCCAAGTAAAATTAAGAAATATACGACTCTGGCCGTATTCACTACCAAATAATTCACATTCCTCTTTCTTCCGTAAATCTATTGGTGTATTTTCAGAAAGATCGCGATTCAAAGAATGGTAACTTCTATTCCGATTGACATTACGCTCATAACACAGAATTTTTTTAGGTAGGTAGTGTTGGCGAGACCCTTGATATTTTTGAAATTTAACAAAACGGAAATCTTCCGCACCATAGTTACCAGAAAATTCTTCATCATAACCAAAAAAACGCATGAATCGTGCTCGAGACATGAAAAATGTATTTGGGTGACCATAGTATCTGTCTCCAACATTACAGACTTTCCCTCGTTTTACGACACCATCTTCACGACTTTCGCGATAAATTTTATAAAAATTACGCCCCGGATTACGACAATTTATCATATAACGAAATGTTTCTTCTGGTAAATCATGATCTAGATCCGTAATAAATATTTTATCTGATTTAGCATATGTAACACCTAAATTACGAGCACCAGATTGATTCCAGCGAATATCTTCATTAATACATAACCAATTGATATTTAAATCATACTCACCGACGTCATAATCAATAGGGGAACCATCATCTACTATAACGAATTCAACGACCGACCTAATATCATCAGGCAATTTCTCATAATTCCGGAGCAATGAAAACACGGAATCCATATCATTTTGGTTACAATAGAAATGCGTAATATACGTTAATTTTATATGTTGCTTATCAAATGGATGTCGTACAGAAGCAGAGTATTTTTGGTTCATTTATTAGTCCTCGATCTCATTAATCTTGTTATGTTCTTAATACATTGCTATAGATAAAGTCATTTTCCAGATGCTATACTTGGCAGCGGCGACAGAAAAATGTGCTGCGCTGTCCATGCTTCGCGGTTTCGATCAATGTTCCGCATGTTCGACAAGGTTCGCCGTTGCGGCCATAGACTCGTAGCTCCTGCGCGAAATAACCGGGTTTGCCATCTGATTGCAAAAAGTCACGCAGCGTTGTGCCCCCCTGCTCAATCGAAAGCTGTAATACCTGTTTAATCACGCGAACCAATACGGCTGCATCGTTTTCATTTAACAATCCAGCGGCTCTATCAGGATGAATGCCAGCAGCAAACAGCGATTCGCTCGCGTAAATATTGCCTACGCCGACGACGACTTTGTTATCCATAATCCACTGTTTGATTGCCGTCTTTTTACCGCGTGAAGTCTGATAAAGATAATCGGCAGAGAATTCCGCCTCTAGTGGTTCCGGCCCGAGATGCGCCAACACCGAGCAGGTTTCTGGATTATCCGTCCACAGCCAGGCACCAAAACGCCGAGGATCGGTGTAACGCAGCACCTTACCGCTGTCCATCACCAAATCAACATGGTCGTGCTTCTCCGGCTCGCTATATTCCGGTAACACCCGCAGGCTGCCAGACATGCCAAGATGCACAATAAGCCAGCCACGCGTGAGTTCAATTAGCAGATATTTTGCCCGCCGACGCACACTGAGCACCGGCTCATCGCTCAGCGAGAGAATCTCAGCCGATACCGGCCAGCGCAGGCGCGTGTTCCTCACTTCAGCATAAAGGATGGTGTGATCGACGAGATACGGTGAAATCCCCCGACGACTGGTTTCAACCTCAGGTAATTCAGGCATATCTTATCTCCTTAGAAAGGACACACATTATTGCAAACGCTGCCAGAATGAATATTTCCGGCCATGTTGCTGCTTGAGCTGTGCCTGATAATCCGTCCACGCCAATAACGGCGCGTAATCCGCAACTTGCGAGTCTAGAGCATCCAATTCGCGATAATAATTTGCAGCATGATCGTAGGCCTTACTCCGGCCAGCAGATAAAATATCGTTGAGTAGCAGACGATAACAAATCACTTCAGCTAAAGGGCATTCCGCATCATGAAATTGATTTGCCCAACCCAACAATACACCGAAGAAGACATTGAGTGACTCCCAATGGGCAAGCAGTTGTGCTGATGCTTGCGCATAATCATTCAGTGCCAACAGCGTATCAATTCTGGACTGAACATCTCCCATCGCCAACGCATGGGTAGCCGCCTGATTCTGTAACGTTTCTCGTTCCGTCTCATCTTGCAAGACGGCAAGCAGTGCTTGTAGCCGAGTATAATCAGGACGTTGCTGATAAGCTTCACGCCGTAACGTCAAGAGCGCGTCTTGATCGCCAAGTTGAACATAGGCTTTATCCAGCAATGCCCTGCGCTTTTCTTCGGCATGCCCCTCAAAAGGCTTTGATAACCATTTCAGTGCCGACTGTGCGTCATTGATCGACAGACAGAACTCCACAATGTGGAGCTTTTGCAATTCATTCGGCTTTGGGGAACCCAAGAGGATAGATCGCTCAAATAGGGCAACATCTTGCAGAGCTTGCGCCACCCCAGAAATACCGAGAGTGGCATGCGCAGCACGAAAGTTATATTCCTTGTGCGGTGCAGAGGCCAAGGCAGCAGCATATTCACGTTCAAAGTCCTGCGCCAGTTGCCGCAACTCTGGCTCGGTAAGTAACGTGCCACTTTGTGCAATCAAATCATCCCATGCGGCATAATCGTTCTCATCATGCCGTTTTTTTACCTCATCAGGCCAATTCCACGTCTTTCCACCTTGTGCTCGCCACTGGCTTGCGGCCTTAACCCATACCGAAAGCGCCGCCACATACGCCTCGCCAATAGCCCCATCAGAATCATCCACGCGCTCATAAACACGAACATGGGTGGACATCAGTGCATCAATCAGTGCAAATGCTTTTTCCGGTGCGTCGTCGATCAGATAGGCGATATCACCCACCAGTGCCTCAAGCTCCATAGCAAAGCCATGACTCTGATAATAATCAATAAATCGTTTACCACGAGCAATAGATGCAATACGTTCTTTCAGCGATTTTCCCTGCTTCACCGTATCCTGCCGATACAACAGCGTTTCAATACGCTGGTCTACCTTTGGATCTAAACCATAAATCGCTTCGATCAAAAGTAAGAGCTGCGTCTGTGGTGTCGCTAACAAAAGCTGGTGTAATGTCGAATCCATATTTTCATTACCGGATGGTTGTAGAAGCCAGAGCCCAGAAAATTGGCATAATGCAAAAAGGGATACAAGGGGAAGAATTAGAAAATAAGCTCGAAAAAAAACCCGACCAAGGCCGGGTTTTTATCAAGAAGCAGAAATTACTTAATTTTAGCTTCTTTGTAGAGAACGTGCTGACGGACAACTGGATCGAATTTCTTCAATTCCAATTTTTCCGGCTTAGTACGTTTGTTCTTCGTAGTGGTATAGAAGTGACCAGTACCAGCAGAAGAAACCAGCTTGATCTTCTCGCGAACACCCTTAGCCATGATTCAGTTCCTTAATACTTTTCACCACGGGCACGCAGATCGGCCAGAACCGTCTCAATACCCTTCTTATCAATAACACGCATACCTTTAGCAGATACACGCAGTGTTACAAAGCGCTTCTCGCCTTCAACCCAAAAACGGTGTGAATGCAGGTTCGGCAGAAAACGGCGTTTGGTCGCATTCAGTGCGTGGGAACGGTTGTTCCCGGCCACCGGACGCTTGCCAGTAACTTGGCAGACTCGGGACATGTCTATTCTCCAAAAATCAAATCAGCTCGAGCTTCGTATAGGGTTTGGCCGCCTCGTCAGGCTTTAGAGCCCATCTCAGCAACTTCACTGAAAAGACTCTGTCATCAGGATAAACCTGCTGAGATAGGCTCTTAACGCCACACCCAAGATTCTCAAAGGTGGCGTAGTATACGCTCTGAAGCGTAAGTGCTCAAGTCCCGAACAGCTAAAGATCCCATTGGATCGCGGAAATATCTGTTAAATCCAGCCACGCTCGGCAAAAGAAACGTATTCGCCGTGCCCAATAACCAAATGATCGAGCACGCGGATCTCCATTAACAGACAGGCTTTAACAATCTGTTCGGTTATCGCACGGTCAGCCTGACTCGGCTCCGCTTTTCCCGACGGATGATTATGCGCCAGTATTAGCGCGGCAGCATTTGCTTTTAGCGCTTCACGCACGATCTCACGCGGGTGGACTTCCACGCTGTTAATCGTACCAACAAACATCTCCTGATGGCGAATAACGTGGTGCTGATTGTCCAAAAATAGAACTAAAAAAACTTCACGCTCACGCCGAGACAACAGCAGCTGCAAATATTGGCCGGTCGCTTCCGGGTTCAGCATAGCGTCCTCTTTCGCCAGGCGAGAGAAAAATAGCCGCCGCGACAGCTCTGCGATCGCCTTGAGCTGCGTATATTTTGATATCCCCACGCCTCTGGCATGATGAAACGCTGACTGGTCGGCCGCCATCAGTTGATAGAGCGAGCCAAACTGCGCCAGTAAATCCTCTGCCAACTGCATCACATGCACGCCCGGCAACCCCGTGCGCAAAAAAATCGCCAGCAATTCGACATCCGTTAGTGATTCCGCCCCTAAACGCACCAGTTTTTCACGCGGTGCCAATCCCTTTTCCCAGCCCATCACCTTCTCCCTATACCGCTCGACGGCATCATGTCACGCCCGTAAAAACCGGACGACACCGGTGATAAAAGGCTGCGAAGCGCTTCGCAATCTTCTTAGGGAAACCACGGTAACCACCTTAAGATTCCTATGTGGTTGCAAGGTTATGGTAAAATGACGCATCTTCTGACTTTCAATCGGACCATGATGATGACGGAATTTTCCAGCCTGAATGCACTCTCCGGCAAACGAATCGTGCTGGGTATCAGCGGCGGCATCGCCGCGTATAAGTGCCCGGAACTGGTGCGACGCCTGCGCGATGGCGGAGCCGACGTACGCGTTGTCATGACCTCTGCGGCTAAAGCGTTCATCACGCCACTAACGCTGCAAGCCGTCTCCGGCTACCCAGTATCAGACGACCTGCTTGACCCCGCGGCGGAAGCCTCAATGGGTCACATCGAGTTGGGAAAATGGGCTGATTTAGTCATTCTCGCCCCAGCGACTGCCGATCTGATCGCACGAGTCGCCGCCGGCATGGCGAATGACCTGCTAACCACCATTTGTCTGGCGACATCCGCCCCTATCGCCGTTGTCCCTGCGATGAATCAGCAGATGTATCGCGCAGAGCCCACGCAGGACAACCTGCGCACGCTGGCCGCGCGTGGTTTACCGATCTGGGGGCCGGACAGCGGCAGTCAGGCGTGTGGCGACGTTGGGCCAGGCCGCATGATCGACCCAATGGAGATTGTCGGGCTGGCGCAGCGTCATTTTTCTGCCATCAACGATCTGCAACATCTGAACATTCTGGTCACCGCCGGGCCGACGAGAGAAGCGCTGGATCCCGTTCGCTTTGTTACCAACCACAGCTCTGGGAAGATGGGCTTTGCTATCGCACAGGCCGCGGTTGCCCGTGGTGCGAATGTCACACTGGTAAGCGGCCCGGTTTCGCTCACCACACCACAGGGCGTCACACGCATTGACGTCGGCAGCGCGTTGGAGATGGAGCACGCGGTGATGGAACACGCGGCCCAGCAGCACATTGTTATTGGCTGTGCGGCGGTTGCCGACTACCGCGCCAAACACATCGCCGATGAGAAGATAAAAAAACAGAATCAGCAGGGCGATGAAATGACTCTCACTCTGGTCAAAAATCCAGATATCATCGCCGGTGTCGCCGCCATGACGAAAAATCGTCCTTATGTTGTCGGGTTTGCTGCCGAAACCCAGAATGTGGAAGAATACGCTCGGCAAAAACTGGCGCGTAAAAAGCTGGATCTGATTTGCGCGAACAACGTCTCTCTTTCCGGGCATGGTTTTAACAGTGAAACCAATGCGTTACACCTTTTTTGGCAAGGTGGAGACACGCCGTTGCCGCAGTGCGACAAGCGTCTTCTTGGCCAAAAATTAATCGACGAGATTATCAGCCGTTATGATGAAAAAAATCGACGTTAAGATTGTTGACCCACGCGTTGGGCAGCAATTCCCGTTACCAACCTATGCCACACCGGGTTCTGCCGGGCTCGATCTGCGTGCCTGTCTGGATCAGGCGATTGAACTCAAAGCAGGGGAAACCACGCTTATTCCAACCGGGCTGGCGATTCACATTGCCGATACCGGGCTGGCGGCGGTTATCCTGCCCCGCTCCGGACTGGGCCACAAGCACGGCGTGGTGCTGGGGAATCTGGTGGGGCTGATTGACTCGGACTACCAAGGACAGCTGATGGTTTCTGTCTGGAACCGTGGTCAACAAACGTTCACGGTTGAACCAGGCGAGCGCATCGCACAGATGGTTTTTGTGCCCGTCGTTCAGGCCGAATTTAATCTGGTCGAAGATTTCGTCGGCAGCGAACGTGGAGAAGGCGGCTTCGGCCACTCCGGCCGTAGCTAACGCGCTCCAGCCACCCATAGTGTAAAAAATTCCTATAAGCCACAGCGCCTATCTATGCAAAAGGAAATGGCTACTGTGGCGCTAACGGGTGCTTGTCAGTCAAATATTTAGCAAGGGTCTTTTCAGACATGGCAGAAAAAGAAAATACGAAAAGGAATCGCCGCGAGGAAATTTTGCAGGCGCTGGCGCAGATGCTGGAATCCAGCGACGGCAGCCAACGCATCACCACAGCAAAACTGGCTGCGAATGTTGGCGTGTCCGAAGCGGCGCTCTACCGGCATTTCCCCAGTAAAACGCGGATGTTTGATAGCCTGATTGAATTTATTGAGGACAGCCTGACCACCCGCATTAACCTGATTCTGCAAGACGAAAAAGAAACGTTTAATCGTCTGCGTCTGATTTTGCTGCTTATTTTAGGGTTTGCGGAACGTAATCCGGGGCTGACCCGCATCATGACCGGCCATGCGCTGATGTTTGAACAGGATCGCTTGCAGGGCCGCATCAACCAGCTGTTTGAGCGTATTGAATCGCAGCTGCGTCAGGTATTGCGCGAACATAAGCTACGTGATGGTAAAGGTTTCCAGCATGATGAAACGCTGCTAGCCAGCCAGCTGTTAGCGTTTTGCGAAGGGATGCTGTCGCGCTTCATTCGCTCTGAATTCCGCTATCGTCCGACGCAGGAATTCGACACCCGCTGGCCGCTGTTGGCCGCACAGTTGAACTAAACACCGCGATTAAAGCCCGCCAGACACCTCTGGCGGGCTCCTGACTCACAACGTTAAATCCCGAACTGCTCACGATAGGCTTTCACCGCATCCAGATGCGCCGCCATCTCTGGTTTTTCCGCCAGATAGGCGATCAAATCCTTCAGTGTAATAATCGAAATCACTTTGCACTGATAGTCGCGTTCCACTTCCTGAATCGCGGACAGGTCGGCGCGGCCGCGTTCCTGACGATCCAGTGCAATCATCACACCCGCCAGCGTCGCCCCATGTGCACCGATGATCTCCATCGATTCGCGAATCGCCGTCCCGGCCGTAATCACGTCATCCACTAGCATCACCCGGCCCTGTAACGGACTACCGACCAGGCTGCCGCCCTCACCGTGATCTTTGGCTTCTTTGCGGTTGAAGCAGTACGGCAGGTCACGATCGTGATGTTCTGCCAGCGCGACAGCAGCGGTAGTTGCAATCGGAATGCCTTTGTAAGCCGGCCCAAACAGCAGATCGAACGCCACGCCAGAATCAACCAAAGCTTCCGCATAAAAACGCCCCAGTAAGGCCAGGTCACGCCCGGTATTAAACAGCCCGGCGTTAAAGAAATAGGGACTTATACGCCCAGATTTCAGGGTAAACTCGCCAAACTTCAATACCTGCTTGCTGAGTGCAAACTCAATAAACTGGCGCTGGTAGGCTTTCATTACGGCATCTCCTCGTCTTCAAATATAAAAAAAGCGACCAATTGGTCGCTTATAAAATCAATCGATTAAGGCCGCTTTCTGCGCCTGAACGATGGTATCAATTCCCCCTCGGGCTAGTGCCAGCAGGGTGAGCAATTCTTCGTGGCTGAACGGCTCGCCTTCGGCCGTCCCTTGCACTTCAATCATGCGACCGTCTTCGGTCATGACCACATTCATGTCGGTTTCCGCAGCAGAATCTTCCACGTATTCCAGATCGCACAGCGCTTCGCCGTTCACGATGCCGACGGACACGGCGGCGATCATGCCTTTCATCGGGTTCTTTTTCAGCTTACCCTTGGCAACCATCTGGTTCAGCGCATCGGCCAGCGCCACGCAGGCACCGGTGATGGACGCCGTACGCGTGCCGCCGTCCGCCTGCAAGACATCACAGTCGAGCGTAATGGTGTATTCGCCGAGCACTTTCAGGTCGATTGCCGCACGCAGGGAACGCGCAATCAGGCGCTGAATCTCCAGCGTCCGGCCGCCCTGCTTACCTTTGGCGGCTTCACGCGAGTTACGGCTGTGCGTCGCACGCGGCAGCATGCCGTACTCGGCGGTGACCCATCCTTGTCCCTGGCCTTTCAGAAAGCGCGGAACACCCTCTTCTACCGTGGCATTGCATAACACTTTGGTATCGCCAAATTCGACTAAAACGGAACCTTCAGCGTGTTTCGTGTAATGACGGGTGAATGTAAGGGGGCGTACTTGCTGTGCACTTCGGCCTGTTGGGCGCATGGCTCATCTCCGGTGGGTCAATGAAAACTGCCGCGCATTATACACGAAATCACTCACGTTGCGGGAAAGCGGCATCAGAAAGCCATACCTTGAACTTATGGTATAACCTGAGGTTATACCCTACTGATGAACAAGTATTCGTCAGTGATGATGCATCATGAAATAGTCCGTTCATCCCCTGAGCGTTGATGAGAAAAAATCATGATGCGGCATATGCAAATTGAAACGGTCAATCTGCCACTAGCCCGTCCTATGGCGGCTGAAAACGGGACACGTCGTGCGGTTACCGTTATCCGCGTCGCGTTGGAAGAAAAAGGATTTATTGGACAAGGCGAATGTACGCCAGTTGCCCATTATGGCGAGTCCGCCGACAGCGTATGTCGCCAGCTCTCTGCGGTCCGTGAGGCAATAGAACACGGCCTGACCATCGAACAGCTTCAGAAAGATTTATCACCGGGTGCAGCCAGAAATGCGCTGGACTGCGCCCTGTGGCGGCTCAACACCGCATTGGAAAAACAGACGCTGTGGCAGCGCATCGGCATTCAACCCCCCACATCCGTGATCTGTGCGCAAACGTTGGCGCTCGACAGCGTGGAGAGAATGGCCGCTGCCGCCTCCAATGCCGTTTCCCACGGCGCTCTGCTGCTGAAAATCAAACTGGATCGCGAGCTGATTCTGGAAAAGGTCGCCGCCATTCGTGCCGCCGCGCCCAACGCCAGACTGATTATCGATGCGAGAGCGAGCTGGAGCGGGCTGGATTTACATAGCCTGTCTACCGCTCTGCTGCCTTATCAGGTCGCCATGATTGAGCAACCGCTTCCCGTCGGTAAGGACGAGGATTTACAGCGGTTCTCTCACCCGATTCCGATCTGCGCGGACGAAAGCTGTCGCCACAGTGGCGACATCGTCGGGCTGCGCCGTCGTTACGACATGATCAACATCAAGCTGGACAAGTGTGGCGGGCTAACCGAAGCGCTGGCGATGGTGCGCGAAGCCCACTTTCACGGCCTGCGCATTATGGTCGGCTGCACGCTGGGCTCGTCAATGGCGATGGAAGCCGCCCTGCCCGTCGCCGCCGATGCCGAGCACGTCGATCTCGACGGCCCTATCTGGCTGGCCGCCGACAGTTCGCCTTATCTGACCTACAACCTTGGCCGAATTTGGCTATGACGCTATTAACCGCAGTAACCCTAAATCATCAACCGGAGTGACCATGACGGATATCATGCACGCGGGTGCCGCCACAGCACCCGGTAACGCCCCCAGGCCTGTACTGGAAATCGACGATCTGAGCGTCAGCTTTAGCGGCCGTTCCGGCACGCATCAGGCGCTAAAAGGCATTTCCTTTACCGTGAATAAAGGGGAAGTGGTCGCCGTGGTCGGCGAAAGTGGTTCAGGCAAGTCCGTAACATCACTCGCCGTGATGGGGCTGCTGGCGGACTCTGCCAACATCGAACGTGGTGCGCTCCGTTTCACCGCACGCGACGGCAAGCAGCATGACCTGCTGAGCATGAAAGCAGAAGCGCGTCGTAAGCTGCGCGGCCGCGATCTCGCCATGATTTTTCAGGAGCCGATGACTTCGCTTAATCCGGTACTGAAAGTCGGCGATCAGCTCACCGAAGCGCTGCTTGACCACAAAATTTGCGATGCCGCGAGTGCGGACAAAAAAGCCCGTGAGCTACTGCACAAGGTGCGCATCGCAGACGTCGATCGCGTGATGAAAAGCTATCCACACTCGCTGTCCGGCGGGATGCGCCAGCGTGTGATGATTGCACAGGCGCTGGCCTGCGATCCGCAGCTGTTGATTGCCGATGAACCGACCACCGCGCTAGACGTCACCGTGCAGGCCCGCATTCTGCAAATCCTGCGTGACCTGCAACAGCAGAGCGACATGGCGGTGCTGTTTATCACCCACGACATGGGCGTGGTGGCGGAAATCGCTGACCGCGTAGTGGTGATGTACCGTGGCGAGATCGTCGAACAAGGCACCGTCGAACAGATTTTTGCCGCACCGCAACATCCTTATACCCAATCGCTGCTGGCTGCGGTACCGAAGCTGGGCGACATGCGCGATAGCCTCTGGCCGAAGCGCTTTCCTTTACTGGGGCAGGCTGCCGATCCGGAAAATAGTGAACAGGTTACCGCCCGTTATGACGCCGAGCCGCTGTTGGATATTCGCGGACTGAGCGTGTATTACCCCATGCGCAGCGGGATTTTATCCACCATCACTCACCACGTTCATGCGGTAGAGCAGATTGATTTCAACGTCTGGCCGGGCGAAACGCTGGCTATCGTCGGGGAAAGCGGCTGTGGCAAATCCACCACCGGACGCGCCCTGCTGCGTCTGGTACAGAGCCAAGCCGAAAGCATTCATTTTCAGGGCAACGAGATTTCCCAGATGAAAGAGCGGGATTTCCAGCCGCTGCGCCGGGAAATGCAGATGGTGTTTCAAGACCCGTACGCCTCGCTCAACCCACGTCTGACAGTTGGCTTCACCATCGCCGAACCGCTGCTGCTGCACGGGCTGGTGAAATCGCTGGAAGAAGCGACACCGCAGGTGCAGGCGCTGTTAAAAAGTGTCGGCCTGCTGCCAGAGCATGCACGTCGTTATCCGCACGAGTTTTCCGGCGGACAGCGTCAGCGTATCGCGATTGCCCGCGCGATGGCGCTACAGCCACAGGTCATCATTGCCGACGAAGCCGTTTCGGCGCTCGATGTGTCGATTCAGGCGCAGGTCGTCAACCTGATGATGGATCTCCAGAAGAAAACCGGCGTGTCGTGGATTTTCATCTCACACGATATGGCCGTCGTCGAGCGCATCGCCAACCGCGTCGCGGTGATGTACCTCGGCCAGATTGTGGAAATCGGCCCGCGCCAGTCGGTGTTTAACGATCCACAGCATCCGTATACCCGCCGCCTGTTGGCTTCGGTTCCGATTGCCGATCCAACCCGTCGCGGCGCACGCCAGTTTGACGACAGCGAAATCCCCTCACCCTTGCGTAAAGCAGGCGAGGCCGTCGCCAAAACGCGCTACCGAGAGGTCGCGCCGCAGCACTGGGTCGCCGACAACGAATCGGCCGCCTAAAACACGATGCCATGACAATAAAACAGTCATAAAAAACAACGTATTAACAAAACACAACACACGTTCATAGCTGACCAGGAGAGAAACCATGAAGCCATTCGTTCGCCGCTCTGCCGTTGCCCTCGGGCTCTCACTGTGTCTGGCGGCTGTCGCCCAGGCGCAAGACCTTCGCATTTCCATCTATGCCGATATCACCGGACTCGACCCGCACGATACCTCGGACACGCTGAGCTACTCCATTCAGAGCGGCATCTTCGAGCGTCTGTTCCAGTTCGATAATAAAATGAAGCTGGTGCCGCGTCTGGCGACGGGCTACACCAGTAACGACACCGCCACCGAGTTCGTCATTACGCTGCGCGAAGGCATCACCTTCCAGGACGGCGCGCCGTTCAACGCCGACGCCGTTAAAGCCAACCTCGACCGTCTGGCAGATCAGAGCAAAGGCTTAAAACGCAACAGCCTGTTTAACATGGTGCAAAGCGTCACCGTGCTGTCGCCGACGCAGGTCAAAATCGAACTGAACAAATCCTTCGGTGCCTTTGTGAACACGCTGGCGCACCCGTCTGCCGTGATGCACAGCCCGGAAGCGCTGAAGAAATACCCAGACGAAGCACAGCTGCGCGTGAACCCAGTCGGTACTGGCCCATTCAAGTTCACCGAATGGCAGCAGGGTAAAGACGTGAAGCTGGTGAAATTCGACAACTACTGGCAGAAAGGCTGGCCAAAAGTCGACAGCGTGACCTTCTACCCAACGCCGGAAGATTCCACCCGCGTGGCATCACTGAAATCCGGCCAGGTGGATGCCGTGTATCCACTGCCTTCCGATCTGATCGGCACCGTACAAAACGACAGCAAGCTGGCGATTCAGCGCGACCCGAGTATTTATCAATTCTGGCTGGCGATGAACAACCTGCGTCCGCCACTGAACGATATCCGCGTGCGTCAGGCACTCAACTACGCCATCAACCGCGACATCTGGCTGAAAGTCGGCTTTGCTGGCATGGGCGTTCCTGCCTCTTCTGCGATGGCACCGGACGTGCAGTTCTTCGCACGCCAAACCTCACCGAACTACACCTATAACCCAGAAAAAGCCAAGGCGCTGCTGAAAGAAGCGGGCTACGCCAACGGCCTGAGCCTGAAACTGTGGACGACGAACCGCACCGACTACATCCGTAGCGCGCAGTTCTTCAAGCAGCAGTTAGAGCAGGTCGGCATCAAGGTCACCGTTACCCCGATGGATTCCGGGATGCGTAACGCCAAGCTGTTTGGTGTTAAAGATCCGAAAGACGCCGAATTTGACCTGTTCTACAACGGCTGGTCTCCGTCTACCGGCGATGCTGACTGGGCGCTGCGTCCACTGTTCGCGACAGAGTCCTGGGTTCCGGTTGCGTATAACGTCTCCTACTACAGCAATTCGGTAACGGATAAAGCGATTACCGCTGGGTTGGCGACGGCTGATGCCGACAAACGTGCCGCCGCTTACGCGGATGCACAGCGTCAGATTTGGCAGGATGCACCAGTGGTCTTCCTGGGCTCGCCGGACAACGTTGTCGGCAAAACCAAGAACCTCAACGGCGTCTACATGCTGGCTGATGGCTCACTGATCTTCGATCAGGCTGAATTTAAGTAATCGGTCAGGGAGAACGCCATGTTTGCTTATATCGTCCGACGTTTGCTGGAAATGATCCCGGTTCTGCTGGTGGTCTCCCTGTTAGTGTTCGGTTTTATAAAACTGCTGCCGGGTGACCCGGCACGTATTTACGCCGGTGCTGACGCGACCATTGAGGCGGTGGAAGCCGCTCGTCAGCAGTTAGGATTGAACGACCCGCTGCCGCAGCAGTATGTCCACTGGCTCGGCGGCCTGTTCAGCGGCGATCTGGGTGTGACATACCGCACCCAGCAGCCGGTTATCGACGTCATCAGCAAGAGTTTTATGCCCACCATGTGGCTGGCGCTGGCGGGCTTTGTCTGGTCGGTGCTGCTCGGCCTGCTGATCGGCGTGGTGTCCGCGCTCAAGCGTGGCAAATGGCAGGACTGGACGTTGATGAGCTTCGCGGTCGGCGGAATTTCCATGCCGCCGTTCTGGCTCGGCCTGTTGCTGATTCAGTTTGTCGCCATGCCGTTCGGCGTCTTTTCCGTCAGCGGCTTTAATCAACCCAGCGACATCATTCTGCCCGCACTGACGCTCGGGGCATCGGTAGCGGCCGTCATGGCACGCTTTACCCGCTCCGCGTTTCTGGAAGTCGCGCAGGAAGACTACGTCCGCACCGCTCGCTCCAAGGGGCTGCGCAATCGGCTGGTCACCTGGAAGCACGTGATGCGTAACGCGCTGATCCCAGTCATCACCATGCTGGGGCTGCAATTCGGCTTCCTGCTCGGTGGCTCCATTGTGGTCGAAAGCGTGTTTAGCTGGCCGGGTCTGGGCTGGCTGCTGATTGAATCAATCAAGACGCAGGATCAGCCGGTTATTCAGGCGCTGGTGATGCTGTTCGTGTTTGAATTTATTGTCATTAACCTGTTGGTCGACCTGCTGTACGCGGTGGTCAATCCGGCGATTCGCCTACGTTAGGAGACACGATGAACCTTCCTCCCGAACCCGTCGTGGCCGTTGCCACGCTTGATGAAGAGACGATACGTTCGCCGTGGCGCGATTTCGTTCAGGTCTTTATCCGTAACCCGATGGCGCTAATTTCCAGCGGCTTCGTCCTGCTGCTGGTAGTGGTCGCTATTTTCGCCCCCTGGCTGGCACCGTGGAACCCAATGGAGCCCGACTGGATGGCGCTGGCTTCACCGCCTTCAGCGGCGCACTGGATGGGCACTGACGATCTCGGGCGCGATGTGATGAGCCGTATCATCTACGGCGCACGCATCTCGCTGTATATCGGTATTTTCTCCGTCACGCTGGGTATGCTGGTCGGCATCGTGCTCGGCCTGCTGGCAGGCTACTACGGCCGCTGGGTCGATACGCTGATCATGCGCGGTTCCGACGTGCTGTTCGCCTTTCCCGGCATGCTGCTGGCGATTGCGGTCGTCGCCATCCTCGGCCCTGGCCTGAATAACGTGATCATCGCCGTCGCCGTCTTCAGCGTACCGGTCTTCGCCCGCATCGTGCGTGCCTCTACGCTGTCGCTGAAACAGGCGGCCTATGTGGAAGCGGTACGCTGCGCCGGTGCGCCGGATCGCATCGTGCTGATGCGCCACATTCTGCCCGGCACGCTGCCTAACGTGATCGTCTATTTCACCATGCGTATCGGCACCAGCATCCTGACCGCGGCAGGCCTGAGCTTCATCGGCCTTGGCCCAGAACCGGACGTACCAGAATGGGGCAATATTCTGGCGATGAGCCGCAGCCTGATGATGGCAGGCGCCTGGCACGTCAGCGTGTTCCCGGGTCTGGCGATCTTCTTCACCGTGCTGGCGTTTAACCTGCTTGGGGATGCGCTGCGTGATACGCTCGATCCCAAACTGAAAAGCTGAGGAAGGCGATGCGCGGCGATCACCCGATGAACGACTATCACCAGCAACAGCAGGCGCTGTTGCTACAGCGCTGGAAAACGACGCGGCAGTTGGGTACGCCGCGTTCGGCTAGCGGACCGCATAACAGCATTAGCGATGTGGCAGGCGTACGCGTCGGCCACTGCACGCTGGCAGCAGGGGAAGTGCAAACCGGCGTCACGGCGATTGTGCCGCCCGGCGAAAACCTGTTTACCCAGCCACTGCCCTGCGGCGCGGCGGTGCTGAACGGTTTCGCTAAACCCGTCGGACTGGTACAGATCGAGGAGCTGGGGGTGCTACAAACGCCTATCCTGCTCAGCAATACGCTGGCAACCGGCACGCTGTTTACCACGCTGGTACGCGACGCCATTTCTCGCAATCCTGAACTGGGCCGCACGCTGCCGACGGTGAACCCGCTGGCGCTGGAGTGCAACGACGGCTGGCTGAACGACATTCAGGCGTTGGCGGTGACGGAACACATGGCGCGACAGGCGCTGGACAGTGCCGCAGATAGCTTCGCACGCGGCAGCGTCGGTGCCGGCCGCGGGATGAGCTGCTTTAGTCTGAAAGGCGGCATCGGCACCGCATCGCGCCTGATTCCCGAATTGAACGCCACGCTCGGCGTGTTGGTGCTGGCAAACTTCGGCACGCTTTCCTCACTGACGCTGGACGGCGTGCAGATGGGCGACGCTATCGCGCCTATCCTGCCCGAGCTCGCACCGCAGCAGGATGCCGGATCGATCATCATTATCATGGCGACGGATGCCCCGCTTGATGCCCGCCAGCTCAAGCGTATCGCCAAGCGTGCCGGTGCAGGATTAGGCCGGCTCGGCAGCTATTGGGGACACGGTTCCGGCGATATCGCCGTCGCATTCTCCACCTGCCCGCAGCCGCAACCGCCGGAGGATGCGCAGCTTGAATCGCTGTTAAGCGCCGCCGCCGACGCCACCGAACACGCTGTACTCGACGCCATGCTTCAGGCAGACGCCGTGACTGGTTTTCGCGGCCATCATCGTCCGACGCTACCACAGGCGTTGGACAGGCTGGCTGCGACTCTTTATCCATAAGCAAATTCTCCCGTAGGAAACTGATGATGAAAGTGTTTATCTCTGCTGATATCGAAGGGATCGCTGGCGTGATGCGCCCAGAACAGTGCAGTCCTGGCACCGCGGAATATCAACTGGCACGTGGCCTGATGGAGCAGGAAGTGAACGCCGCGATTGACGGTGCGTTCGCGGGTGGCGCAACAGAGGTGGTGGTCGCCGACAGCCATGCGGCAATGGTCAATCTGCGTGCGGAGAACATCGACGCTCGCGCCCGACTGGTACAGGGCAAACCGCGCGGCTATTCGATGGTAGAAGGGCTGGAGCAACAGCAGTTCGATGGCCTGATGTTCATCGGCTACCACAGCGCCGCAGGCGAGTTTGGCGTGCTGTCGCATACCATCAACGGTCGTGCGTTCTACCGCGTGCGCATCAACGGTGAAATCATGGGCGAGAGCGACATCTACGCTGCCGCCGGTGTGGAACAGAAGACGCCGCTCTGGCTGGTCAGCGGTGACGACACGCTCCAGAGCTGGATCGCCCGCTACTACCCCGCCACCGACTACGCCTGCGTCAAGCGCGCGATTTCGCAGCACGCGGCCGAATCCCTCAGCACCGAACAGTCGCGTCAGGTGATTCGTGACGCGGCAAAAGTGGCGGTGGAAAAAGCGCACCGGACGCTGAACTCGCGGATTCAGGCACCCTACCGCCTCGAACTGATGGTGGCAAAACCGGTACTGGCCGATCTATTCTGTCTGCTGCCGAATGTGGAACGTTTGGATGCCATAACCGTAGGTTATACGGCGCAAAGCATGCGGGAAATCACCAGCCTGCTAGGTGCCTTCTCCTATCTGGCGACAACGCAAAACTGATTCCAGTTTATCCGCCCCTTATTCTGGGGCGTAAACCGATTGAAAAGAGAATTTATCGCATGACGAAACCCGTGATTGTGATCCACGGTGGCGCAGGTGCGCTGACCCGCTCGGCTATGAGCGCTGAAAAAGAGCAGCGCTACCTGGCCGCATTGTCCGAGATTGTCGCCAGCGGACAGCGCATTCTGGCTGAAAACGGCAGCGCACTGGATGCCGTAACGGAAGCCGTTCGCCTGTTGGAAGAGTGTCCGCTGTTCAATGCCGGACACGGTTCGGTCTTCACCCACGCGGAAACCCACGAACTGGACGCCAGCATTATGGACGGACGCTCGCTGGATGCCGGCGCGGTAAGCTGCGTCAGCCATATCCGTAACCCGATTCTGGCCGCGCGTACCGTACTCGAAGCCAGCCAGCATGTGATGTTTACCGCCGACGGCGCAGAGGCATTTGCACAGCAGCACGGTCTGGAGATGGTTGATCCGGCGTTTTTCTCCACCGACGAACGCCGCCAGCAGCTCTATAACGCGCAGGCAGGTTCAGGCCGCGTCATCCTCGACCATGACGGCCAGAACGACCCTATCGATCCCGACCGTAAATTCGGTACCGTCGGCGCGGTCGCACTCGACAGCGCGGGGAATCTTGCGGCAGCAACCTCAACGGGCGGCATGACCAACAAACAGGCCGGCCGCGTGGGTGACAGCCCGATCATCGGCGCAGGCTGCTACGCCAATAACCAGACGGTAGCCGTTTCCTGCACCGGCACTGGTGAAGTCTTCATGCGTGCCGTCGCCGCCTATGATGTCTCGGCGCTGATGGAATATGCCGGATTCACGCTACAGCAGGCCAGCGATCGCGTCGTCATGGAGAAACTGCTGCAAATGGACGGCAGCGGTGGGCTAATTGCCGTCGATAAAGCGGGCAACATCGCCCTGCCGTTTAACAGCGAAGGGATGTACCGCGGCTACGGTTACGTGGGAGAAGCCCCCGTCGCCGATATCTATCGCTAAATCTGCCGCCCTACCTATCCAGGTCGAATTGCACCATTTTCGACCATTGCGCACAATTATGGAGCATTGTGCACCATAATTGTGCAAGGCTATTATTAAGAAACGCCGCTGGGCGGGCAGGAACGAAATTAGAAACTGGCGTAATAATTGCAGGCATTTTGATTATTACTCATACGACGCTCACCAGAAAGCGTCAGCCGGAGCCTGCACTCATGCGACTACGCCATATTGAAATCTTCCAGGCCATTGTTCAGGCAGGTACCATCAGCGGCGCTGCCCGCTTACTCAACGTCTCGCAGCCGAACGTAAGCCGGGTATTGAATCACGCAGAGCAGCAGCTCGGTTTTTCCCTGTTTGAACGTCGCACACAGGGAATGATCGCCACCGAAGAAGGGCTACGCCTGATACCGAAAGTGCAGGAGCTTTTCAGCCATCTGCAAAGCATCAGCTCACTCACTGAACAAATCAAAACCAGCAAGGCCCACTCCGTACGGCTGGGCGCGGCACATGCGTTCGGACAAATGATCGTGGCGCCAACGCTGGTGGAATTTCATAAGCAGGCAGCCTTGGTTAACGTTGAACTCGTCACCGAGCACTTCAGCACGCTGTGCCAGAACATCCTGCAAAACCAGCTCGATTTCGCGCTGATCTTTGGTCAGCAGGTGCCGTCCGAGCTGCTGGCAGAACCGCTGTTCCAGTCCACGATGGTTGCCCTATTGCCGAAAGACAGCCCGATAAACGGCCCTGTCTCGCTGGAATGGCTGTGCAACAACAATCTGCTGATGATGCAGCATAAGGATCCGCTCGGTCAGGTGCTACACCGTGCGCTGCGCGACAAAGCGCTACAGCCAGCGGCGTCGCTCTACATCAAAACCTACTCGGTGATTGCCGACATGGTGCTGGCGGGCGGCGGAACGGGCATCGTCGATCTCTTTACCGCCTGTCGCTATGCTGACCAGCTCAAGATCGTCCCTATCGATCAGCCGCTGCCTTTTGAAGTCACGCTGATCAGCCGCCGTGACAACCCACAGTCACAGGCGACACTGCAGTTAAAACAGATGATGAAAAACCGCTGTCGCGACATCGCCAGACAGAACGAAGCCTTACTTTACGCCGCCTGATTCCCGATGGGTGGCACCGGGCAGGCGGTTTTTTCTATCCCCTGCGCCGGACTCAACGCTATAATCCTTCTCATCATTTGCTTTACAGGTATGCACCAATGATTCGCAGCATGACCGCTTACGCCCGCCGAGAGATCAAGGGCAACTGGGGAAGCGCAGCCTGGGAACTGCGTTCCGTTAACCAGCGCTATCTGGAAACCTATCTTCGTTTACCAGAACAATTCCGCAGCCTCGAACCTGTCGCACGTGAGCGCATTCGCGCCCGTTTAACCCGTGGCAAAATCGAATGCAACCTGCGTTTTGAGCTCGACCCGAGCGCGCAAAGTGCGCTGATCCTGAACGAAAAACTAGCGAAACAGCTGGTTAATGCCGCCAACTGGGTCAAAATGCAGAGCGACGAAGGGGAAATCAACCCAGTTGATATCCTGCGCTGGCCCGGCGTGATGTCGGCGGAAGAGCAGGATCTGGACGCCATCAGCGCCGAACTGCTGACCGCGCTAGAAGGCGCGTTGGATGATTTCATCGCCGCCCGCGAAAGCGAAGGTGATGCGCTGAAAGGGATGATCGAACAGCGTCTGGCTGGCGTCAGCGCCGAAGTCGTCAAAGTCCGTGCCCAGATGCCGAACATCCTGCTATGGCAGCGTGAACGCCTGCAAAGCAAGCTGGAAGATGCGCAGGTACAGCTGGAAAATAACCGTCTGGAACAGGAACTGGTGCTGATGGCACAGCGCGTCGATGTCGCCGAAGAACTCGACCGCCTCGACGCTCACGTCAAAGAAACCTACAAAATCCTGAAAAAAGAAGAAGCCGTCGGCCGCCGCCTCGACTTCATGATGCAGGAATTCAACCGCGAATCGAACACGCTGGCCTCGAAATCCATCAACGCCGACGTCACCGCGTCAGCCATTGAACTGAAAGTGCTGATCGAGCAAATGCGGGAACAGATTCAGAATATCGAATAAAGATTCACGCGATCTCGCGTTGTCTCACTAAGTCTCGTCAGGATAAAAAGGCCATTGTAAATCATGGCCTTTTTTGTTTTATGACAGTGGAAGAAAAACATGGGTTAACCCATATCAAATGGATTTTTTGGTGTTACGTCATTCAATAACTCAGACGTGATGGCATGTACCTCTCTCTGAACATAATCCCAATATTCGGGATTATCGAGGGTTCTCTCTTTAATTTGCTTAGGGATAAAGCGGCTCATTTCCATATTAAAGTCGTCACGGACTTCATCTTGCAACATTAACTTAGCTAACTGAATAGATAGCGCTTGTCGAAAGTCATCTGTTTGCTTGTGTCTGGCGGTGAGTTTCTTTTCAACCAGTGTTTTGGATAGATCAATGCCGCGCTGCTTAATCCAAACAATATCCCAGATATCACGAGGCTTTATACGTCTTGCCCGATACGCTAACGCGATCAGCTTATCGGCTAGTGTTTCTTGTAACGATTGTACCGGAACCAAGATCCCTTCAGTCGGTACAACAATGTCGTAATGATTGATTAGCGGGCGCTTTTCAATATCAAATGATGGAATAGCACAGACATCAATATGCATTTTTTGCCGTGGCAAATCAGGACGATTCGCTTCTTTTACGATACTAATTTTCCAAGAAACGGTATCCCCTTGCCGCTCGCCAGAAGGTTTGTTTACCCAAACTTCGGTTTCATACTTGTTCTGAATATAGGTTTGGATCTCGGATTCCAGCCCCTCAAATGCTGAGGGCTTGAAATCATGACCACCATTGAAATCAAGATCTTCTGATAGCCTGCTACTGTTGTAACACATTCGTAATGAGGTGCCGCCAATAAACGTTAACCGTTGCATGACACCCTGTTTGATCAGCACATCTATAATGTCATGATGCAAGATCTCTTTTTCTATGACGGGTGTCACTGCGGCATAGTCAGGGTTTGACTGGACGATTTGGCGAATTTGTTGCTTCAGCATACGTTATCTCCCACACTTCCCCATACTTAGCTCTCCAACATATGTAGATTGCGCTGGCAGTGCTTTAGATCTGCAATCGCTTGTTCCTTGTATGCGCGATACATTTTAATATCAGGGTCATAGTACAAATTAGGTGCAACTTGCTCGACTGGCTTTTTAGTATGGGTAAACTCGATCACGCCATAAGGCGTATCAAAACAACCACTTCGACCTTTAGTCACTACCGTGACTCTACCCATCACAACTTGTGAAATATCACCGGTATGACTGAGCTGGCTTTCTAAACTGATGTAGTTCAATACGCCACTGCGCAACTTTTTGATGATTTTATAAATGGCAGTCTCAGGCTCAGGTGGTGTAATAACACTTTCATAGAAGCCTTTCACCACTCGTCTTAGCAATCCCTTCTTTACGCAATCGGCTAGGAACTTTCTAAAGGCTGGGTCACATGGCACACCCTGCATAAAAGCCAGCTCTGTTGCACTGTGAATGCCACCGCCAGCGTTCACCGCTTTGGAAAATACGTTTAGTAGCTCATCAGATTTAGTCATAGGTCTACACTACATCACCAAATAAGTAATGTAGTGTAGACCTGACACTAGACCTGCGCAAGAGAAAGGTCTACAGATTGTTACGTTATAAGTAACTTAGTGTAGACCTATTAAACCTGAGTAACCTTCGCTCTCGACTCTTGTATATCGCCAGCCAGGGACACCAATATGTCCATATTGAGCATTTTTATAGAATTTGGACACGGTGATACCCATTTTGAATGGGCGAGGCATTCTTTTGGATGCTTATTTTGAAGAGCGCAAGGTGCGCTCATACTATGCCTGATAAGTGACCAGTATTAGATACAACGCTCAGAGCGTTTTTGTCGCGTTATTTCCCTTCACCCTCTCCTGAATGCAATACGGTCAATGCTTCCTCATAAACCTCTTTCACCGTATTAAATTGCTGAGCCTCCTCCAGTGCACCCAATGTTGTTAGCTTCATCGAATTACGGATCGGCCGGTGAGGAACGTTTTCAATCGGTGTGCTTAACGTCAGTGGTTTACCTAATTCAAATAAAATGCAGTCATAAGTATCGACACTTAACTTTCCCGTTTGCTCAACGTCTAGTTCATTCCTTTTAACGATTTTTTGGCTTTTAACGGGCCATACTTTCTTAATAGACTTCCAGTGATGATCAACACCACTCGTTGAGGCGATGGCTAAATAACGTATTTCTGCGACTACGTGGTTTTTTGACTTTTTCATCGCCGCATTAAATGTCTCAACTCTTGTGTGATACCACGCTGATTTGCCGTTTTCAAAATTATCAAAATACTTACTGGTTCGTCCCTTCGTGCCACCCAAGGATGCCGTCATCACTAAATCGGGATAAAGCATTTGCCCCATCCCGTAATAAGGGATCCGTGCTGCTTCTTGCAAATATAAGCGTTCTTGTAATTTTTGCGTGCTGTAATAATTTCCCGCAACACCAAGCTGATGCTTTAGAAAATCAACAATCCAGCGGCACCCAACCTGCCCATCGTCATTAGGAAGAAGTGCAAACGCGCCAATTCCCACCTCAGAAATCGCATCAAGATAAGGATTATCTTCCACGTTTTGGTTAAAAAATCCGGGATAGAGGGCATACGCACCAAACACTGGGCGACTTTTCTGGCCCACGGTGGATGATTTGTCTTGCGTAATACGGATCAACGCATCGCGGTAACGGTGCATTTGGTTAATGGCATCGTCCGGCACGAAATCGATGTTATCAATATCGTGTTCATGCACATCACTGCCAGCCACTTGGCTCGGCTTTGTTTTAATACGGTACTTTGCATCAAACAGCCAAATAAATCTTTTATCGCTCGGCGTAGGGAACTCGACCTTCAAGACAATATCGGGACTATGAGAGACAAAATAAGAACGAATATCGTTACTTTTTGGGCTAAAAATAGGTTCATGAGCCAATCTCGCCACTAAACCATCCTCGCGTTCAAAGACAAATGCGCCCGCAAAGCCATTTTTTAACTGATATTCAAAGTCATTTTTTAATACTAAGGCTTGGCGACTAGGGGTGACATCCTTAAATCCAAGATCGTCGACTAAAATATTGCGCAGTGCCAGAAAACACCACACTTCATAAATATCAGCAACGGATTTCATCGAAATACTGGTTTGATTAGCAAAAACATCCAGGTAGCATTTAAGCTCTTGCCAAATACGATATACCGCGCTGTATCCCGTTTTTTGTTGCAGCACAAGCGATGATTTAGCCAAGCCATCAAATACGCCAACGTCACGTAAAAAACTGTGGTTAAGCATTTTGCTTAATGGGTTTTGCCAACTGCCAATTTCAGTGAGGAACGAGTCAGAAAGACGCTGATTTTCAGGTGCCTGATTACTTTTTCGCAGCTTGGTTTCAAACTCGGCTAATCGATTTTTGCACTGAGTTACCACCATCTTGATAAAACGGTTTTCTGGCGTATCCACACTCAAGTGTTTTTTCTCAACGCGATAGCGCTTATCGACCAGGCCCTTTTCAAGGTCTTTAATTACGTTTTCGGCTAAGCGATGAGGTAAGCGGCCTTTTAAACGATCCGCACGCACAAATGAAACGTTGGGCTGTAGACGGCGATGAGGAGCCTGACTGATAATTTTTAAACTTTGTTCTAAACGTTGTCTCAGCGCCGTGAAATTGGCCAACCAAAGTAATGGGAAATCACCACGCTGTTTGCTTTGCTCTGCATCTTGCTCCGTTTTTTCGGCAAGACTAAAACGCCATAGCGGATAATTGCTGTCGAGTACGCGATACATCTCAGACAAATCACGGTGTAAATCCATTTTGGTCGGCAACACTTCAAAAGCGAGAGTAAACCGATAGTCCTGACCTGCAAGGCGATAGCTAAGCGGCAGGCGCATCCAACCGACATCATTACCGGTATTGATAGTGCCCGTTAAGCGAGCGGGAATATCACGTTTCTTTGCTGCAAAGCGAAAACCTTCATTCACCAGCCTTACGCGGTGGGTCAAGCCGGCTTTCTCCACCTCATTGAAAAACACCCACTCAAACTGATATTGCGCATTTTCAAAAAACAAAGGTTCCCGCAGAGTGATCGACTCACTCTGCACACGAGGGGCATTGCCCAACGTTTCAGAGATCAGCGTGTCATCCAGAACTGCCACTTCCTGCAAATCAATCGCAGGGGAAAAACGCACCGCCGAGCCCACCCTATTCCCAACCGAGGGATGAAGAGCATCAGCATGCTGAGCGCGTTTAGCCAGCGTGTTACGGTAAACCTGTTGCCGTTTAGCGATATCATTACACCAAATCGACAGTTCAAAATGCTCAGTTTGTACTCGCAATAATTCGGGCATTTCGTACCGCCTTATGGGTTATGGCCAGAAACTGGTGAAGCCGGATTGCGCAAGCTTATTTTGCATCCACTCAATTTTAGCGCGACTACGGCAGGCAATGATAATCGTTGCGCCACCTTGTTGCTTTTCACGGTAAAAATCGGGTCTGGCGCTAGACAAATCTGTTGGTTCATTCCAAATGTCGTGCAGCGTTGTGCCTAAAATACGAGATAACTTTATGAGCAGTGATTCATCAATATCGTGCTGAGCTAATTTATCACTATCACCTTCAATACGCGGTAATAACTTGCACATTAAAAAATCATCCCAAACAGCTTGTAACTGAATCTCGTCTTCAGGTTGATGACTGATCACACTCAGCAGCAATTCATTTAAGGCACGATAGGCCAATTTAAAGGGCGTATTGTCCAGCACGGTATTAAGCGACTGTAAAAAGGCTATGCTTTTCTTGCCATCTACATCAATTTTTGGCAACCGACTTTGGCTCTTCGCGGCATGTGAATAAATGGGATAGGACAGCTTTTTCGGGATAATGGTGGGTGAAAAATAGTCATCAAAATCGTTAGGGAAGAAATCACCAAAATCAAAACTCAGCGCGCGGTCAATCACCTTACGGGAAAAACCGTGCGTGGTCTCATCCATATTTACCGTACCCGCCACCAGTAAGTTGAATGGAATTCCGATCCCGTGCTGACAGAATTCGAGCCACAGTTCGGAAACCGGATCTAACCCCAGCTCAGCGCACAATTTATTCTGTCTATCAGGAGAAAGTGACGTAATCACCGAGTCTTTTAACAGCGGCTTGCACTCGTAGGTAAATTTATCATCGACCCATTCCCATTCGCGGGTTTCCAGTATGGATAAATAGTCAGCGAAATACTGCTCAACAGGGGCGAGATTCATTTCATCCAGGCATAGCCAATACGGCGGTATTGCCTGCAAATCATCACGGTGGCCTGCCGTTTTGTTCCCTGCGATTTGCACATCGGTCTCTGCGATGGCTTTCCATGCTTTAACAATAAAGCGCAACACATCAGTGGTGACGTACTCGGCATTGTTATTCAAACGGGTGGTATAACCTAATAAATCGCTGGGTTCATGCCAATCCGGCCGGACGGAAACTAAGCAATACGTTTCTTCACGGCTCCCCGTCGCTATCGCCTGTTCACGAACAAAATGTGATTTCCCCGTGCCGGAGATACCGGCGAGTAGAAGGAAAGGTTTGGGGAGGGGAATAGTACTATTATCTGCTACACTCAATTTTTCTTTGGTAGGTATATCTTGCATTTCGAGTTCTATCCCCTCGATTTCTCTATAGAATTTCAGTAATGAATACAAATCATTTTTGAGAATTTCGTCAGACGGAACACTGTCAGTAGAATAATATCTTGCGATAACACTTGGTTTTTCATACGATTTACCAAGAGGTGTGTTTGCTTTTAAATTTATATCCTTAACGCCCCAATATTCTAAGCCAGGAATTTTTTTAATAGCTGTTTTTTTATATATTCAGCGCGTTCTTCGGCGACTTTCTTTCCCCATTTTTTAGCTGGACTTGTTGTGCCTTGGTTTAGAGACAAATAAAACCCTGAACCATCAGATTTAAAAAGGTATACTGGATAGACTCCTTCTTGAGTGGTACTTGTAATTTTTGGGTTAAGAATAGATACCCAAGGAACATTTGCCCAATTTCCTGCTCCAGCACTAGCCTCTACTTCATAATTAGAATCGAACTGACCAACTATATTTTCTATTTCTTTTTTTAACTCTTTCCTCAATAAATTCGCAATTGGGTTATTAGTAAATCCCTCTTGTGTCGCTGCAACCCAACCTTTAGCTATTATCTGAAATTTTTCTTGCAGGCTCATCCTAGCTCCTAAATTAAGACAATAAATCTGTGATATCTTGCCACAAAAGCTATTTATTTTATTGCGTAATACTATTTACATCTACTACACAGAGACTCCAAGTGTTTCAGCAGTCATCATGCCGATGACGCAGCGTTTTCGGCCATCAACCTCTGACATGGTTTTATAAAAACCTATTGCCATTGGTACTTAACCTGTAATCTATAACTATGTATTTATACATGAACATTCATATTATCATCTGATGATACTGAGGCAAGTGTTGTATTCTACCCCCAATTTAATCGAAAGCGATTTAGCCCCTCAATCAGCATCTCAAACACGCAAGCCGTTTCTTTCCTCAAAGTAGGTGCCATCAAATCAATATGTAGCGAGTAAAGAACTGAGTTCATTAAAAGATTATTTGGCTTTCACCGAATGGTCGATTCAACCAAACTCGCCTTCTGAGAAGGCGAGTTTTTATCACCAACCAATAACTACGATATACGTAGTATCTAAGACCTTTCATACCTACGAATATCGTAGTTATGAATACTCGTCAGCAACATCGTGATATTTTCAGTCAACGTCTCAAGGATGCCCGATTGTTAAGGGGGCTGTCTCAGAAAGGGCTGGGTATTGCAGCCGGAATTGATGAATTCGTAGCAAGTGCCCGAATTAACCGTTATGAGAAAGGGGTGCATGAAGCCAATCTCGTCACCGCCAGCCGTTTGTCTGAAGCGCTGGGAGTTCCCCTAGCGTATTTCTATGCCGCTGATGATAATCTGGCAAAAATGATTCTGGCATTCGCAGAGTTATCCACAGCAGAGCAAACGGCACTACTCAACTCGCTGGAAAATAAATAATCTACCAGACGTTCATTACGTCTTATCGCCCCTTATCTTCGACTTTCGATCAAGTAAACTCCCCTCAATGTCATAATAGCGACTCGGCCATATTTCAGCAGGATGCACGCCAAGTGCGGCTGCAACAAGCCATTCTCCTTTAGGCCAAGGTCGCGTTAATACATTTGCCAGCGTTGACGAACTCAAACCTACAGAACGTGAAAGCGCGGCCATTGACGTGCTTTTCTTGTGTAAGGCAGCAATGATATCCGCTTTGTGCCAATCCTTTTTCATCTATCCTCCTAACTGTTCATCATTAACAGGAACATGCACTACAAATACTACGTTATTCGTAGTATCTAGCTCAAGAAAAAACTACGATTCTCGTAGTCATGATGACAAGACAAAATTACCATGACATTTTCTGCCAACGGCTAAAACAGGCTCGCCTGGCAAAAGGCTTATCGCAGAAAAAGCTCGGCATCGCTGCTGGTATCGATGAATTCGTTGCTAGTACACGCATCAATCGCTATGAGAAAGGCGTCCACGAAGCAAGTATTGAAACTGCCCAGCAGTTGGCAGAAGCACTAGACGTACCGCTAGCCTACTTCTATACAGAGAACGATGAGTTAGCCGAAATGATGCTGGCATTTTTGGCGCTATCACCGGAGAAGAGAGCAGAGGTTTTGGCGCTGGTGAAAAATGAGAGAAATGCATGATAAACGGCTGAATTTTATCCTTAATCTTCGCTTTAGATTTCGCCACCATACGGTCAATCTCACAACAAAATAGGACTGTATTCCTACAATCCCATCAAAAATGGGAATATAGTCCCATCATCGCAGTACAAATCGATCCACCAAATCACCAGTATCATCTCAGGAACATCCTCACCCGTAACAAAACAGGGAAAAACAACCGACATGCGTTATCTCGTCCTCCCCTTCATCCTTCTTGCCTTAACCGGCTGTCAGGCGCTCACCACCTTCGATAAATACGCCACAATGCGTCTTTACGAAGTGTATGAAGCCGAGAATCTTTCTGCCTGTGATTACAAACCGCAGTTTCGTGACTGCACCGTGGATAAGCGATCTTTTAACGTCAGAATTACTGACGATAAGAGCAAAATTGCGTTAGTAGTAGGAAAGCGCTATGCCTATTTCGGCTTCACGCGTGATGATTTTTCGCGCCAAACGCAGCCGCTGCGTGATTTCCTGATTTGGGCAGAAGATCCGAACGCACAAGATAAACAGATCAAGCAATTACGTAAGGCCGGAAACGTTGGCGGAAGCCTGTTTTACAACACCGAGGTGGAATATCAGTTCGATTACCTGCACACGCGTGCCGATGTTCCGCTGCTTGTCGTTAAACCTCATGAAAACGCGGATTCTTACGGCCTGACCGTCGAAGAAGTGAAAAACCTGCTGTCGGTGATGGATGAATGGTATGCCGGTACGTTTTCTGGAAAACAGTTAACGTAAGTTCGGTGAGACGGCCAGACAGCGTCACTGTCTGGCCAAGCATTAAAATTTCTGCATTCTGGAAGAGAATTGGCCGCAGTTTTTCAGCATCAAATCTTTGACCGGTCGGCGGTCGTAGTAGCCTTTTTCAGTCTTGAATACTTCATAGACTTCGAGGCGGCGTGGCGAATAAGGTCCGGCAAATGCGCCAGTGACGTAATAGTAATTCCCGACCACAGGTTTAAACGTGACGGTACTAAATCCACCATTGGCAGCAATCATTCTTACCGCAATATTGTGTTGCGCGCTGACCCAAAACTCACGAATCATCGTTGGCGTTTCTGGGATTTCAGGGAAGCCGAGTTCTTTATTATTGAGCTTAGTCTGGAACCCAAACGCATTATTGGTATAGCCATTTTCTGGTGCATCAATATTAATACATCTGTCGGTCGTCGGATAAACGCGAACATAGTCGAGATTGCGGTTATCGAACGTCATACCGACGCGGTCAGCGCCCTGATAATCCTCCAGTTTATGACTATAAGTCGCAACCGAACATCCACTGATGAATACCGCACTTATTCCTATAAGAAGCATTTTCCCAAACATAACCATCCCTTACCTTTATAAAATCAGAACATCCTGATTATTTTACGCCGCTTTTTATTCGAAAATTTACGTTGTATTACTTCACCTTAAAGCATTACCTCACCTTAAACACTAATGATAAACGAGGCAACGTGGCAATTTCTCTCTATTACACCGCACGACGTAAAAAATCCCTGAGCCCAAAAGAGATATCTGCCGTGAAGGAGATTGTCCAACGCCATTCCGTTAATGAACATATTGAGAAATATCTGACGACCGGCGACGGCATAAACTGGGAATCATTTAATTTCACCCTCAACGCGAAAATCGGTAACGTTTTCAGAAAAGGCATCGTGTTCTCAGGCTCGACCAAACTCCCCGATAGCAATGAAGAAGCCACCTGGATTAGCGTACAGCACTGGTGCCAGTGTTTATCCGAAATCCGCGCCGCCCTGACACACTGTGAATGGCACGTCGCGGTTGACGATCGCGGCATACCGTGGGACGCCGAGGCAAAGGCGTATGACCCAACGCGCTGAACCAGCGAGCATGCTGAAGAGAGAAGCGAATATGGACGACAACGACATTTACGATGCTGTTGCGACTAGCGTATACGGGCTGTCTATGGGCGCGATATGGCAACATATCGCGGTGGAGTGTCGGGGTAATCCCAGAACCTACGCCCAGCGTCAGGCGCTGTTTTTTACGTTGCTGGAACGGCTCATCGCGGAAGGCAGAATCAGGCTTGCCAGTCAGGGAGACTATCTGCAAGGCGATCCGAAATATCAGGTCGACCAACTCCGCCATGCCTTTCCATCTGAAATGTCCGATGATGAATTGGATGATGTCGACGAATTTGGCCTGTGGTTCTTCGCCAAAGCGCCCGCAGGCGTCGTGTGGATCACGCCCGAAGGGCAAGAGAGTTGGACGTAAGAGGAATCAGCCAAACCAGTGCCAATTCCTCTCACTCATGATCAGATATCATTACTCGCAGCGAACTTACTCCGTGGTCTTACGTTCAGCCTCCTGACCCTCTAGCGCCTCATCCTGTTCCGACTTCGCCACACTCTGATGCTGGCGACCTTCCTCGATAAAATCTTCGTCGATGCCTTCAATATTCTCCTGATTATCGCGACCAGAGAGGATGTTCCAACAGGCAATGAACAACGCAGCAATCAGCGGGCCAATCACAAAACCATTAATGCCGTAGATTTCCATACCGCCCAGCGTGGCGATCAGAATCAGGTAATCCGGCATTTTTGTGTCTTTCCCCACCAGCAGCGGGCGCAGGATGTTATCCACCAGCCCAATCACCAGCACGAAGAACGCGACAATGAAGATGGCTTGCCAAAGCATATCCGTCGCGAACAGGAAGATAGCGGCAGGCACCCAGATAATTGCCGACCCCACCGCGGGAATAAGCGACAGGAACGCCATCAGCGAGCCCCACAGCAGGCTGCCTTCTATTCCTGCGATGGAGAACGCAATACCGCCCAGCGTACCCTGCACAATCGCCACCACTACGGTGCCTTTCACCGTCGCCCGCGATACCGCGGCAAACTTCACCAGCAGGTGATGCTTAACATGGGTGGAAAGCGGTAGCGATTCCAGAATCAGGTTGACCAGGTAGGCACCGTCCTTCAGGAGGAAGAAAAGCAGGTAGAGCATCACCCCGAAACCGATGAAGAAGGTGAATGTCCCTTTGCCGATCAGCAGCACGCTTCCCGCCAGATATTGCCCACCTTTCAGCACAACCTGAGAAAGCTCTTGCTGTATTTTGGCGGCGTTATCCAGATTGTGTTCCGCGAGGAAATGTCGCGCCCACTTCGGCAGATGCTGAATCAGCTCCGCCAGCACCACTGGGAATTGCGTATTGCTGTCCTGCAATCGGGTGTAAACCCCGTTAATTTCAACCACCAGCGAGGAAACAATGATCCCCAATGGAATGAAGACGAGCAGGAAGATGATCAGGACGGTCAGCAATGAAGCAACGCCGTTGCGATCGTTTAATTTTTGCCGAATTTTGCTTTTCAGCGGATGGAAGATAATGGCCAACACCGCCGCCCATAAGATGGCGGAATAATACGGTGCCAGGATGTCAAAAAACGCCAGCGTGACGATAAATAAGATAAGGATGAAGAATCCCTTCGTAAGCCCTTTAATATTCACAACGATTTCCCCTTCGTTCAATCTGCCCTCGAAATATAGAACGAAGTGGGGCGTTTGCAATACAGGAAAAAGCGCATAGTGCTGAGGAAATGGCTAGGCAAGCGCCTCATGAGTGGCAATAAAGTCATTTTTTAACTGGCTATACACAGCGGCATCGTTGTCACACGCCAGTGCAGCGGCACGTTTTATTGCCGCGTACTCGGCACATACGGCTGGGTTTGCCCGCAGATAATCGCGAAAAGCCAGGTGCCGCTGGATAAGCTCGTCACCCACCACGAAGGCGTGCAGGTGATGCGTACGATCATTGCCGCCCTTAGTATAGTAACGACGCCCCGCGATCCCATTTTCGCCACGAGGGTGATAGCCCAGATCGACCATGACATGATCGAACCTGTCCAAAGCGGATAACGAAACTACTTCCAGCAGCATATCAATCACCGGCTTAGCGGATAGCCCAGACACGGCCGTGCTACCGATGTGATGCACATTTACCGCAACTTCACCGAGCGCCAGCGTGAGTTCCCTTGCCGCCGTTGCATAATTTTCCGCCCACTGTGGATCGTAATCCACCACGGCAATCGTTCGTCCGCCCATTTACTGCCCCCACAACACGGTCTTATCGCGTAAAGGGTATCAACGTTCAGGGGACGATTCAAAAGCCATCGGGAAACGCAGCGAAGAGACGGTAAATGCCTCTCGCCGCATCATCCGTGCTTACAGGCCATCCAATCGCCGCCGGGTCGCCTGCACCAGTGAGTCTGTGGTGATGTCGGCAATGGATTTGGCACCCGTGAGCGTCATCGCCACACGCATCTCTTTTTCGATCAGGTTCAGCAGGTTAACCACGCCCGCTTCGCCCGCCGCTGCTAGCGCGTAGACAAACGCGCGCCCGAGCATCACGCCGTCCGCGCCCAGCGCGATCATCCGCACCACATCCAATCCGGTACGAATACCGGAATCTGCCAGAATGGTGATATCGCCTTTCACTGCATCGGCGATAGCAGGCAGCGCATGTGCCGTCGATAGCACGCCGTCCAGTTGTCGACCACCGTGATTGGAGACCACGATGCCGTCTGCACCGAATTTCACCGCTTCTTTGGCATCTTCCGGGTCGAGGATACCTTTGATGATCATCGGCCCTTTCCACATCTCGCGGATCCACGCCAAATCCTGCCACGAAATAGAGGAATCGAAATTCTCGGCCAGCCAGCCGATATAGTTCTCCAGCGTTGTCGGCGTGCCGCGATAGGCGGAGACATTCCCCAAATCGTGCGGTTTACCGTTCAGGCCGACATCCCATGCCCACTGTGGATGTACCATCGCCTGCAACACACGGCGTATCGCCGCATTCGGGCCGCTCATGCCGGAATGGGCATCGCGATAGCGCGCGCCCGGCGTCGGCATGTCCACGGTAAACACCAGCGTCTTGATCCCTGCCGCCTGCGCGCGTTCCAGCACGTTGCGCATAAAGCCACGGTCTTTTAACACGTAGAGCTGGAACCACAGCGGCCGATCGATAGTCGGTGCGACCTCCTCAATCGGGCAGACGGAGACGGTAGACAGCGTAAAGGGAATGCCCTTCTGTGCCGCCGCACGGGCAGCCTGAACCTCGCCGCGTCGGGCGTACATCCCAGTCAGGCCAACGGGTGCCAGCACCACTGGCATCGCCAGCTTTTCGCCGAACAGCTGCGTTTCCAGGCTCAGGTCGGAGACATTTTTCAGTATGCGCTGACGCAGCGCGATATCCGCCAAATCGGCGGTATTACGCCTGAGCGTGTGCTCGCCATACGCACCGCCATCGGCGTAGTGGAAAAGAAAAGGCGGCAGCTTACGCTGCGCCGCCGCCCGGTAGTCCGTTGAAGCAGAGATGATCATCGTCCTTTCCCATCCTTCTTCTTGTTGGTGTCATTCTTGCGGTCAATAGAATGACCGCGAATGAAATGACCTTTCTAGTGAAGCCACTGTTAGTGAAATTGAAGGTACGCGACGTGCGTTTGCAGATATTCCTGCAAGCCGTGCTTGCCGTCCGCCCCACCCACACCGGATTTACGCCAGCCCGCATGGAAGCCCTGCATCGCCTCAAAGTTTTCACGGTTGATGTAGGTTTCGCCGAACTTCAGCCCTTTCAGCGCCTTCATCGCGGTATTGATGTTTTGCGTATAGATCGACGACGTCAGGCCATATTCGCTGTCGTTCGCCATCGCAATTGCCTCTTCCAGCGTATCGAAGGTCGCGACGGGCAGCACCGGACCAAACACCTCTTCGTGCATGATCGGCATGTCCTGTTTGACGTCCACCAGCAGCGTAGGCGGATAGAAATAGCCCGTACCGCTTTCGCGCTGGCCGCCGAGCAGCACTTTCGCACCCTGCGATACCGCTTTCGCCACTTTGTCTTCCACACGCTGTAACGCCGCCGCGCTGATCAACGGCCCCATATCCAGCGCTTTTTTCTCCGCCGTGTTGCCAAAGGTCACCTGCTCCATCGCGGCTTTAATACGCGCGATAAACGCGTCGTAAATGCCTTTCTGCACATAAACGCGCTCGGCGCAGTTACACACCTGCCCGCTGTTGATGACGCGGGAACTGACAATCGCTTTCACCGCCAGATCGAGATCGGCATCGTCCATTACGATAGCTGGGGCTTTACCGCCCAGTTCCAGCGACACCTTCGTCACGTTCTGCGCCGCCGCCGTCATGGTCGCAATGCCCGCGGCCACACTGCCGGTCAGGCTGACCATGCCGACTTTCGGGTTAGCAGCCAGCTCTTGCCCTACCGTCGGGCCGTAGCCGGTAACAAAATTGATGACGCCTTTCGGCAGGCCAATCTTGTGGATAATTTCGGCGAAAATCACCGCATTATTGGGGGTGATCTCGCTCGGTTTGATGACGATGGTATTGCCGGTGATCAGTGCTGGTGCCGCTTTACGCGCAATCAGGAAGAAGGGGAAGTTCCACGGCAGAATACCGGTCGTGACGCCTATCGCTTTGCGGAAGACGAAGATATTTTCGTTCGGGCGGTCGCTCTGAATGATCTCACCTTCGTAACGGCGCGCCCACTCTGCCATGTAGTCAAGATAGTCGGCGGTAAACAGCACTTCCGTCTGTGCCAGACCGTGCGTTTTCCCACCTTCCGCAATGATGGTGTCGGTCAGTTCGGCTTCGCGCTCGCGGATACCGTCGGCAATTTTGTGTAACCAAACGCCGCGTTCAACCGCAGGCAGCGCTTCCCAGCCCGGCTGTGCGGCTTCTGCGGCATCAATCGCTCTCTTCGCATCGTCAGCGGAGCCTTCCGGAATCTGTGAAATAACCTGCTCTGTGGCCGGGTTCACCACATCAATCCACTTCCCGCTTCTGTTTTCAACAAACTCACCGTTGATGTACATACGTTTCTGGGTGATGCTCATGTCAGGCGTCTCCAAAGTAGGGTAAGGGAATACAACGCATAAACGAGTTGTTAACGAAACACGTTTTTTTTGTGAAGTTTTGCCATGCTGCGCGTTCTGCGCGGCATTTACCTTTTCATGGCTGCCATCTCAGTCTGGCACATGGCAAAAAAGTCATGCTGAGCACGCCTGACGTAACACTTTTGCAAAGTATCGAAGAACGTCGGGGAATAACGGCAAGATGGGAAGGGGTGAAGCGTTGGCAGACGCCGCATTCAGCGACGGCGTCTGCCTGAAGTAGGGAGATCTTACTGTGTGTCGCTTTTCTCTATCTTTTCCTTCACGTTCCATTTGCCGCCCACCAATTCGCGGGTGGTGGCAACCATCGCCTTCTTCTCTTCAGAATACTCTTCCGTCGTTTCGGCAATCAGGACAGGCTTATTGTTAGCGATCTGGTAGGTCGACGATTGGTGCCAACAGCAGCCGCTTTTGGTGGACGTGGTAATGGTTTTACGCTTGCCATCAATCTCGAACAGGCCAAGATTGGAGCTGGCTAACTCAGTCAACGGCGCATTCAGGGTGAACTGCTGCTTTTCTACATCGAACAGATACACATCGTAAGATGGCCCGCCATAAGCGCCGTTATTACCATTACGCAGTATGATATCCGCATGGTGATCGAAGTTAGCGTCATCAATCACCAGCCCGCTGTTGTTCTCTCCATAGACCTCGACCAGATTCACCGTCGTTTCGCCCTTCTTGTTCAGCTCGATGAACATATTTTCCATCGTGATACGCTGGAACAACTCGCCGCTCCCTTTCTTGAAGATATCCAGCGTGCCAGGGCCTTCACAGGTTGAATAAGACGGATCGAGATTGCACTTCGCGACGCCGAGAACGAAGTCCCACTGGTCTGATGCCTGCGTAATCAGCGAGATATTTTCACTGCCGGACAACGTCTGAATACGGGAAACCATCGCATTCCCCAGACACACATCATCCTTACAGCGGTCACGTTCGGCCAGCCACGCGCGCTGTGCCTGAAGCGCCTGCGTTTTGTCTTCCTTTTTCACGTAGCCCTGATAGGCCTTGTTTAATACCGCATCAAGCTGCTGTAACCGGCTGCTGGCACAAATCATTTTCTCGGTGTCTGTGCTGGCCTTGCTGCAATCCATCGCCCAGACGGACGACGTAAACAAGAGCAGCAGGGACGAAACGGTCAGAGATAAATAACGCATAACGTATGACTCCTTAAACATGGATGAAGCCTAACTCGCGGATAAAAATGGATAACAGACTACTTTGCGCTGCCATTTCCCATCTTTTTAAGAAAGCGCTGCTGCTCAACCAAAATCGCTTTCAACGTAATACATTGATAATCAATGCCGTAATGCGGGGCGACGTCCGCAATAATTTTCGACAATGCGGGATAGTGCCGATGATTCCAGTTGGGGAAAATATGGTGAGTCAGGTGCATATTGAGCTGCCCCAACCAATAGCCAAGCCAGGCGGGCCGCGTAGCCCAGTCCACCGTGGTGGCAAAGGTGTGCTGATAGCGCCCATGCCGGAATAAGCCGTCTTCCGGTGCCTGATAGAACGTCCCTTTTGCCCAATGCGACCCCAGAATCAGGACAACAAAAATCAGCGACGACAGCATCTGGCTCAGCAAATAAACCAGCAGCAGCGATCCAACGCTAATAGTGGTCGGCGACAACAGCCAATAGGGGATCGCCAGCGCCAGCAGGGCATGCAGCGCTTTTGATAACAGGAACACGCCCCAGCCCTTCACGCCCTGAAATGCCATATTGCGCGTCACCTGCGTTTTCCCCGCCCGATCGCTCCAGTCAAAGAACCAGATAATGCAGGGGAAGGTCAGCGACGCCACTATAGGCCAGTAGTAGCGCTGAGCGCACATAAAAAAGCGAAACCGATGGTAAGGCGATTGCCGCAGGACGCCGTTCTCTTCGATATCCAAATCGTAGTGCTGCACGTTGACGTGCGCATGATGAAAAATCACATGCCGCACCCGCCAGCAGTCGGAATCCATGCCGAGCGGAATGCTGACGACGATATTGAGCAGGCGATTCGCCCACGGCCGCCGGAAAAAAACGTTGTGCGAGGCGTCATGCACCACGTTCACCGCCAGAAACATGGCGGTAAAAATAAAGCCAAAGTAGCAACTCGCAAAACCCCACAGCGTCGTCTGCCGGAGGCTGAAACCATAAAACGTCAGACACAGCGCCACCAGCAACAGCATCTTGCCGATAAACCCGGCATTGGCGAAACGGTGGTCACCCGTTTCTGCCAGATAGTCATTCGCGGCCTTCATCAACGCCCGATGCAACGCCAGATCGCGGCTTTGTTCATAGCGGAGCGGCTTTAGCGGTGCGGGCATCATCCTTCCTCCCGTCCCTGTTCCACGGCACGTTGCACAGTACGCCGATCGTTACCTTCGCCCATCAATTTTAAAAACCGGCGCTGACTGGCCAGTAGCTCACGATAGGTAATGCAGCGATAGTTCATGCCATGCTCGGCGGCCACGCGCCGTAAGATATCGGCTAACGCAGGATAATGACGATGATGCCACCCCGGAAAAAGATGATGCGTCAGATGTAAGTGCAGCCCTCCCGTCCAGCGCTCAAGCCAGCGCGGCGTCGGCAGCCAGTCACAGGCGGTTGCAAAGTTGTGCTGATACCAGCCCTGAGGCATCGTTTCCGTATCGGTAACGGCATAGAATTCAGCCTCCGCCCAGTGCGTGCCCAGCAGCAAAAAGACCACCAGCAACGAGGCCAACATCTGCCCCAACAAATAGCTTAATAGCACGATGCCCGGGCTAATGCCGTGTGCCGTGCCCACCATGATGGGAATCACCAGTAACAGCAGGACATGGCCGATTTTACTGCCGATAAAAATCATCCATCCGCGGTAGCCTAACTGTACTGAACGGGCATTGACGGGGGTTTTACCCAAGCGATCGGCCCAGTCAAAAATCCAGGCGATATAAGGGAGCGAGAACGCGGCCACCAGCGGCCAGTAAAGATGCTGATAACGCATGTAGGGACGGTGGCGCTGAAAAGGCGTTTGGCGGAAAACCCCATTCTCTTCCGTATCCAGATCGTAATGTTCCACATTCGGATAGATGTGGTGGAAGTCCACATGACGCAAGCGCCAGTAGTCAGGATCGATGCCTAACGGCAGCGTCACGATGCGCCCGACTATGCGGTTGAGTGTTCGATTGCGGAAAAAGGTATTATGGGAGGCGTCATGATTCACGATGATATTCAATAACATCGACAACATGATGAAAGCAAAATAGCTCAGGAAGAACGCCCATGCCGTCTGCTGCACTAAGCAAAAAGCATAACAGGCGATGCAGCATAAAAAGAGTAATCCGGCCTTCACAAACTGCCCGCTATCGGCAAAGCGATGATCGTGATTAGCGCGGAGATAGGCCGACGTTTCCCGCTGTAATGCCCGATGGAAAGCCTGTTCGCCCTTGGCAGGATACGGTTTGGTGGGAAGTACACTAGACATTTTCAGGCTCCTCGGTCAGAGGGCGTCGGCCCCAGCCAACTGCCATCGCCAGCCCGTGCAGCGCCAGCATCAGCATCGCAATCTTCCAGTAAAGCGCTTCCCAGCCCAGATAGACAAGAAACACGGCAGGGAATAGCAGCACCACCGCTAGCCAAACATAAATACCCCAGCGCCGCCCTTCGGAAATCCCGCCCAGCGCAACCGCCCCCGCCACCAGCAGCAGGAAGAGCGCCGCCTGCGACAGATCGGCGGCGTCATAGCCGTAGCCATACAGGTAGACATAGCCCACCACCAGCGCAAACAGCAGCATCGCCCCAGCAATCAACGCCATCGGCGTACAGTGAAACGTCGCCTGACGCGTACGACGCACCGACAGTTTCAGGTACGACAGAAAAGGCAGGTTGCTGGCCCAAAACGGATTGTTCGATGGCATTTCTCTGCCTGCACCGTAGCGGAAAGGCGTGTCGGGCAGTTGCGGACAAAAGCTGCCAAACAGCTTGTCCCAAAAAATGAAGGTGCCGCCGAAATTCTTATCGGCGTACGCACGGTCGTTTACGTGATGTACGCGATGGTGTGCGGGCGTCACCAGCACCTTTTCCAGCCAGCCCAGTTTGGGCGTCATCGCATTATGGTTAAAGAGCTGAACACTGTAATGCAGGATGGAAACGGTGATAAATACGTAGAGCGGAACGCCGAGCAGCGCCAGAATCAGGAAGAACGGAATCGAGGTCAGCGAGGAATACCAGGAGTTACGCACGCCCAGCGACAGATTAAAATGTTCACCCTGATGGTGAACCACATGCACCGCCCACAGCACGCCGAAGGTATGGTGCAGACGGTGTAGCCAATAGAACCCGAAATCCCAGGCGAGTAGTGCGAACAGCCACATCAGCACCGGCGGCCAGGTTTCCACCCAGCCAAAACTGAAATGCGCCGCGACATAGCCATAGCAAAAAATTTCCACGCTGCGAAAAAGCCACAGCATGATATGCCCTGAGTTCAGGTTGAACACCACATCATGCCAGTTCACTTTCTCGCGCTGCATCCACTGTAAAACCAGCGCTTCGCCAATCACCACAACCAGCATGAAGACAATGGGTAATGCTAAATCGATCATAATGTCATTCCTGCTGGCGCTTATCGTTAGGCAACGGAGTCGGTGGCAACATGGCCTTTCCTACCTCCCGGCTGCGCAGAAAAATCCACCCAGCGATCCCCGCCAGCATCGCGCCCGTCACCAGATCGATGAACAGATGGCGGCGCAATTGCAGGATAGACAGGGCAATCGCCGCACCCCACAGCAGGTACAAGCCCGTTTTCACCTTCTGTTGGCTATCGCTCATCGCCCATACCGCCAGCACCGTTAGTGCAATATGCAGCGACGGCAGGCAATTCTGCGGCGAGTCGATACGCAGCAAAAGCTGTAGCACACGCGTGGAGAGATCGTCACCGACGACCTGCGGATATACCATCGTGGTCGGAAAAATCAGATACACCGCGCCCGCGATCAGCGCAGTAAGCTGCGTTGCCCGGCGTAGCCCCGCCAGACGCGTAATCGGACAGGATAAATAAGACAGCGGCACGATGATGAAAAACGAGAGATACAGCCAGATAGCCGAGGCGCTAAAAGAAATCCACTCATCAACGAACGACGTCGGCAGCACCGTTCCCTGCCCCTGAAACTGCGCGCTCAGTTGATACACCACCCCGACCGTTCCCCAGCCGAAGAGCAGCGCTTTCAGCCGCAACAGCATCGTTTTTTGCGGAAATAGCCTCATGCACTCTCCTTCAGGCGGGTAATCCGTCTGCGCTTTTGCGTAAACTCCGGCGCAATCTCACCGGCGCTTAACTGCCACCGTAGCCGCGACACGTCAATCCCCTGTAACGCAAACTGCTGTAACAGGCTGTCCCGACAGGCCTCCAGCTCCGGCAGGCTGCACGCGGCGGATAAATGCAGCGTCGCGTCTCCCTGCTGCACCAGCCGATAATCGGCATGCAGCGGCAGCGCATTGGCGATAATCCGGCTACAGAGATCCGCAAACACGGTCTGAGGCTCGCCATTACTATCCAGCAATCGCAGGCTGTCATCGCTGCGCCCTTCGATGCGGGCAATCGCCATCGTCACCCGACCACACGCGCAGGGCGTTTTTTGCTTCACCAACACATCGTCCAGCCGATAACGCACAATCGGCTGAGTGCTGCGGGTGAAATCGGTAATGATGGGCGTAAAGCGCTCGTCATCCAGCCACTGCGGTTCGATGTGAATAAACTCTTCGTTGAGATGCAGCGTACCGTGCTCGCAGGTCGATGCCAGAAAGCCTTCCGTCGCCTGATACACTTCCCCAAGCTGCCCGAAAACCTGCTGGAGCAATTGTTTATCCTGCGGTTCCAGCACCTCGGCCACGGAAATCACCTTTTTGACCGTCAGCCGCAACTCACCGCGCTGTACCGCCAGCGCCAGTTCGCGCAACACCTGCGCGGGAGCGACGATAATCGACGGCGACCACGCTTCCAGTCGCGAAACATGCTCGGAAAACGGCGCAAAGAGATCGTAAAACGACAGGCTGAGCCAGCGGTTATCCACGCTGTGGTACAGATTGTTATCCGCCCGCAGGAACAGCGCCACCCGCTCACCGGCTCGTAGCCCGTCCGGCAGCATTTTCGCCAGCATGCCTCCCGCCCACACCTGCTGTTCGCGTGGGCTGACGACAAATAACCCGCGCTGCCCAGAGGTGCCGGACGATAGCCCGACGCTGAATCCACTCACATCCGGCGTGAAGTCACGATCTTCCTCACTGCGGCGCGCGCAGGCGAGCAGTTCATCCCGCTTAAGCCCAGCGGTGTTCATCCGATCGAATTCGGCCATCATCACGGCTTTATCCATCATCGGCCAGGATGTCATGGGTAGCTGGCAGTAAGGCCGAAAATAGGGGCTGCGTGCCAGCACCCGTCGAGCAAAACGAGAAAGCTGGCGCTGCTGATGGCACTCAAGCGCCTGAGGAGTGGCAAAGGTGAGGCGTCTGGCACGGAAATAGTGCCAGAGCGTCATCAGCGGAATCATAGGTCGCCCTCGTGACACAGCCGAATCTCGACTTGCCCGTTCAGGTGTAACTGGTGCAGTTGATTCAGCGTGTGGTAATAGGCTTTTGGATCGTCCATCACCAGATTCGCCAGCCGCGACGGCCCACGACCTTCGCGATAGCTGTGCGGCGACCAGGCGGCATCGCTTGCCAGCAGCACCCAGCCGTTTTCCGTCAGCACAAACGCGCCGAGGTGTCCGGCGGCATGGCCGGGCAACGGCACCAGTACGATCTCTTTATCGCTACCCGGCAGCGCATAGCCTTGCGTAAACGGCGCCAGCTCGGCTGGCAGATCGGTAAGCGGGAAGTTTTCGACAAACTGAAGCGCCTGCTCGAAATGCTCAGGGATCAGGGCAGGCACAAACGCCCGTTTCAGAGCGGCAAAACCGCGCAGATTCCGCGTCTGCTGCCATCCCAGCGCCGAACAGATAAACGGCACGTCAGGGAAATCCCGCAGCCCCGCGATATGGTCGCCGTGAAAATGGGAAATAATCAGGCCGTCGATGTCCGCCGGTTGAATCCCCTGCCCGTGCAGTTGGTGAATCAGCGCGTCTTTCGTCTCGAAATGCACCGGCGTCATTCTGCGGTATAGCTGAAACAGGCCGGATCGCGTGGCATCGGTAAAATGCTGGGCATAGCCGGTGTCCCACAGCCAGCGCTTGCCCTGACTTTCCAGCATCCAGACGCGTGCCGGAAAACGGCACACTTTCCACCCCGCACCACGCAGCGCCATGCAGCCGGGATGCAGACAGTACCCGACTTCAAACGTTGAAATAGTAGCCATGCCCGCCATTCCTCTGCTGCGCAAGGTGCGCGTTGAACCAGTTACCCGTTAGCTCGATGCCCTGCTGAAGGGAGAAACGCGGCTGATACCCCAACTCCTGCTTAGCTTTCTCCGCGCTGAGCGTCATATCGAAATTCACCGCGCCCGCACTGTAGCGCGTCAGCAGCGGCTCTTTCCGACTAAACCACGAGAACAGCTCCATGCCACCCGCCACCGCGTGCAGCAGCGGATACGGCACCGCCCTGACGCGATAGTTCATCCCCAGTTGCCCGGCCAGCAGTTGCTCAAGCATATCTGCAAGGCGTGCGGGTTCATGATTGGTGATGTTATACGCCGAGCCAGGCACTAACCCCGTGCGCTGGCTGGCAAGCGCCATCGCTTCTACCACGTTGCCGACAAACGTGAGATCCAGCAGCGCCTCACCGCCGCGCGGGAGCCGCAATACACCGCCGCCCACCGCGATCTGTTCCAGCACTCGCGGCAGAATCACGCGGTCATGCGGGCCAAACAGGCCGCGCGGGCGCAGAATCACGTAGGTGGTTTGCGGGTAGAGCGATGTCAGCGCCTGAAGGCGCTCTTCCGCCAAAAATTTGGTCTGCGCATAGTGATTGGCAAAACGCGCTGCGCGGTAACTTTCATCGATATTCAGGTGGTGCTGATAGTCGAAGTAAATCGCGGGCGTGGAGATATGAACAAAGCGCGGGATACCCAACTGTCCAGCGGCGTCGGCCAGCCGCACTGACACCTCAGTATTATTCTGATAAAAATCATTATATTGGCCCCACGGTGATGATTTAGCCGCACAGTGCCAGACCACGTCGCAGCCCGCCATCAGCGTTCGAAACTGGTCTACCGAGGTGTCCACCAAATCGATACCGACAAACTGCGCGCCCAGCGCTTCAAGCTGTTGCCCCACCGAGCGATCGCGCCCGCAGGCCAGCACCTGATGCCCAGTCTGAAGCAGCCATTCCACCGCGTTACGCCCCAGTCCACTGGTCGCGCCCGTGACGAAGACTCTCATGGGATCAATACCATGCCGCCCAGCGTCAACCCGGCGGCCGTACCGACCAGCATCGCGGGTTCCCCTTCGGGCAGACGCTGCGTCACGATGGCATGATGCAGCGCCGTCGGAATCGAGGCCGCCACCTGATTACCGTGATAGCGATAAATATCAATCAGCCTTTCGGTCGGGATCGCCAGTCGCTTACGCATGTGTTCCAGCGACAGGTGGCTGGCCTGATGCGGAACGACCGCCGCCATCTGATCCAGCGAATAACCGCTGGCCTCCAGCAGCCGTTGCAGATAGCCTTCAATCAGGGCAGAAGCCTGCCTGAACAGCCGTTTTCCCTGCATATGGAACAGAAAATCATGCAGCTCCATCCCCGCACGCGGGTTACGCAAGGTGCCGCCAGCGCGGATCTGGCACAGCTCGTTGCCCTTCGGATAGGTTTCCAGCAGACACGCCGCAATACCGCTGCGCCCATCGCCACGTTCGACAATGGCACACGCGGCACCATCACCAAAAATCAGCGACGACTCTTCGTCATCCCAATCGATACCGCGCGAAGCCAGTTCGGTAGAGACGATGGCAATGCGTCGATAAGCGCCGGTATTTAACAACCCAGCCGCCACCTGAAGCGCGGAAATAAAGCTGACGCAGCTACTGTTAATATCGAAACTGGCCGTCCCTTTTGGCAGGGACGACGCTTTTAATAAGTGACTGGCGCTATAAGGCAGCGCCTGAATCGGAATCGCGGAAGCAAACAGCAGCAGATCGATGGACGCTGGCGGAATAACACCCCGCGCCAGCGCGTCATTTAACGCCGCCACACCGAGTTCCGCCTGACTGGCATGATTATCCGCATGGTGGCGATAAATAATGCCTGAACGGCTTTCGACATACCCGGCGGGCTTATTGAGCCGCGCATCTAATTCAGCCGAGGTCACCCGCTGCGCAGGAAGCGCGCTGCCGGTAGAAATAATCTTGAGTGGAACCAATCCCTGAGTGACTGCATGACTTTGCGTCTTCAACTTCAATCCTTTCCAGATTCATTATCGTTTTAGCTGTACCGAGCAGGTTATCACGTACAGTATTTATTCATTCTGTTGCTAAGAATAACGAAATCACCGCGAATTGAAATCTTAAGCTGTGCGGTCGCCCTATTCCATCCCGATACTTTTTCGCTATTCTCTGTGCATTCGCGATGATTAATTCAGCCAGAAGTTATACTTATGTCATTGTTTATCAAATCGGTTATTGGCGCGCTGATCGTATTGCTCATCAGCGTACTGGCGAAAAGTCGAAACTATTATATTGCCGGGCTGGTGCCGCTATTTCCCACGTTCGCGCTGATCGCCCATTATATCGTTGGCACCGAACGTGGATTGGAAGCGCTACGCGCCACCATCCTGTTTGGCATCTGGTCCGTTATTCCTTATCTGGTTTATCTCATCTCACTTTATTACTTTACCGCGTGGATGAAATTGCCACAGGCGCTGCTCGCGGCAGTCGTGTGTTGGAGTGTATCAGCGGCACTGCTGGTCAAAATCTGGACGTGGTATCAGGGGAATTAGGGGTTGGCAGAAGGGATGGGCCCCTCTGCCATAGGCAGGGGATATCAGGCGAAGGCAAAGCCCTCATCTTCCCATCCCGCTATTCCCCCTATCATAATTTTTACCGGGCGACCGAGTTGTGCCAACTTTAATGCCGCCTGATCTGCGCCATTGCAGTGTGGTCCCGCGCAATAGACGACAAACCGCGTGTCATCAGGCCACTCGGCCATACGCTCAGGTGTGATTTCACGGTGCGGCAGATGAATCGCCCCCGGTATATGGCGCGCGCTAAAGTGCTTCGTCGACCCCACCACATGCAATAACACGAAGTCCTGCTGAGTGTCAGAGAGCGAGCCCGCCACATCCGCGCAGTCTGTTTCAACGGACAGACGGCGTGAAAAATGGGATTGGGCGATATCAGAAGCAGCAAAGGGATAGTCAGTCACGTAACTCATCGATTTTTCTCACTGATTGGAATGAGACTCGACTATAAAACGGATACATAAAGGCTGGCAGATGGCATTATTGCCATATATCGTCAATATCATGACAAGTTATTGAGGTGAGGAAATCGATGTTCAATCCGCTTGTTGTCGTACTCGCTTATGATGGCTTGTGTACCTTCGAATTTGGTATCGCTGTTGAAGTCTTTGGCCTTCCTCGCCCCGAAATGGGTGAAAATTGGTATCAGTTTGCCGTTGCGGGTTTAGACAGTGGTGCGATGCGGGCAACGGGTGGTATCCACGTGGTTGCCGATGGTGGCCTTGAGCTGTTAACACAGGCAGGGACGATTATCATTCCCGGCTGGAAAGGCAGTGATGTCCCCGTCCCCGCCCATCTGGTCGATGCATTACGTCAAGCACATCAACAGGGTGCCAGACTGCTCTCTATCTGCTCTGGCGTTTTTGTCCTCGCGGCGACAGGCCTGCTTTCCGGGCGACGCGCCACGACGCATTGGCGCTACAGCGACACGTTAAAAATGCAATATCCTGATATCAACATCGAGCCAGACGTTCTTTATATTGATGAAGGAACAATGCTTACGTCAGCCGGGAGTGCTGCGGGTATCGATCTTGGGCTGCATCTCATTCGTCGGGATTACGGCAGCAAAGCGGCCAATCAAGTGGCTCGCCGATTGGTAGTCGCACCGCATCGGGATGGTGGGCAAGCACAGTATATTGAAAAAGCGGTACCGGTCGACTACGAACGCTCGCGCCTCGGGCCGCTTATCGATCATGTCCGAGCCAACCTCACGGAAGAGTATTCCGTTACGAAACTGGCGGCAATTTCCTGTATGAGTCCACGCACGTTCCTTCGCCGTTTTTCTGCCGCTACGGGTACGACGCCTGCGCGCTGGTTACTGGCCGAACGGCTGAATACCGCACGCGATTTACTGGAAAACACGCGCTTATCGATCGAGAAAATCGCCGAAACGGTGGGGTTTGGTACCGCAGCCTCGTTACGCCATCATTTTCGCCAGCAGCTACAGCTCACTCCCTCAACTTATCGGTTGCGTTTCGGGCAGAGAACCAATCATATCCCAGATAATCTTGCCGCTAAGAGAGGATAAAATCATGACAAAAACGACGTACCCCGGCACAGTTTATCGCCCCATTCTCTCCGCGCAGGAAGCCGAACGCTTCACGCTCCCACACTATTTCACGCTGCGTGGGCACGATGATCAGACAGAAGCTGACGTTTGGCAGCCCGCACCGATTGAGGTCGATCCGGCGACGCCCTGGGTTGTCGGGCCGCACGTGGGGGTGGATGGCGCAACGCACACGCATGTTCAACAGGCGGTGAACGCCGCGCTGCGGGCGCAACAAGGTCGGGCCCGGATTGAGATTAAACTGCTGCCGGGCACCTATACCGGCACGGTCTACATCCCCGCTGATGCCCCACCGCTCACGCTATGTGGGGCGGGAGATCAACCGGATGACGTAGTGATTCAACTCGCGCTGGATTCGATGTTCTCACCGGCAACCTACCGAGAAACGGTAAATTCGCACGGTGAATATCAGCCCGGCGATCCCGCCTGGTATATGTACGATCTCTGTGCATCAAAACAAAACGCCACGATTGATACCATCTGTGCTGCCGTGGTTTGGTCGCAAAGCGACAATTTCCAGATGAAGAACCTGACAGTGGTGAATACCTTGCTGGATTCCGTAGATAATCGCGCACATCAGGCCGTGGCGCTACGCACCGACGGCGACAAGGTTCAGCTTGAAAAGATCCGCCTCATCGGTCGTCAGGATACGTTTTTCGTCAATACCAGCAACCTGCAGAATGAGTACGTCACGGACCGCTACAGCCGGGTCTACATTACAGACAGCTACATTGAGGGTGATGTCGATTACGTATTTGGGCGCGCGACCGCGGTATTCGAACGCGTCCACTTTCATACGGTTTCCAGCCGTGGAGCGAAAGATATTCACGTCTTCGCACCTGACAGCATGCCGTGGGTGCAATACGGCTTTCTGGCAGTGGCGTGTCGTTTCACGGGAGACGAAGGCTTCAGCGGAGGAAGAAAGGCCAAACTGGGGCGTGCCTGGGATCAGGGAGCAAGGCAGACGGGATATCAGCCAGGCAAGACGGCAAACGGCCAGTTAGTGATTCGCAACAGCACGATTGACGCCAGCTATGACAGAGAACGGCCGTGGGGAGCTGCGGCAACCACCGCACGGCCCTTTGCGGGTAACGCGGATTCAGCACGCCATCTCGACGATGTGCATTTCAATCGGCTGTGGGAATACCATAATATCGACGAGGCGTGAGGTACAACGAAAGGGATAACAATATAAAGGCGAGTGTTATTCGAGAAAGCGTCTCACTGGTGGAATTAATTAAGCTGAACTGCTGGCGGCCTGTAAACAATACAGGCCATAGAAAAGTAAAATAATTTTATTATATTACTGATAAATCTCGCTTAATTCGCATTCCCTGATGTTAGCCAGTCATCACGCTTATCCAGAGCGTTATTTATTTCTTTTGCTTCACGCCCTTAGCATTGTCGTTTGATTGTATGTTTTTTCACTCCCCCATAACAATTAGACTTAGGTACAGGTGTAGGTATATACTTTTCCGTTACACGGATGTTGATTCTTCAGACTGAGGTCATGAGATGTCGCCATTATTCTCCAGTAGCGAAATAATAAGCAGGGTAATCAAAGGTCATTTTAATGAAAACCTGGATCACTACGATGGCGTCAAATTCTCATTTATGGTTCTGAATAAGAAAAATCCCTCTGAAATGATCATTATCTCCAGCTATCCCGATGAATGGGTTAATCTCTACAAAGAAAATAAATACCAGCACATTGATCCCGTTGTTCTTGCTTCATTTAATAAAATATCGCCTTTCTCTTGGGAGAAAAGTCTGGTGATTAACACACGGCTACAGCTTGCCAAGATATTCGACCTCTCTAAAAAATATAATATTATCAACGGATATACTTTTGTCCTTCACGATCATGGCGACAATCTGGCTATGCTATCGATTATCGTGGACAGCTCATATCCAGATGATGTTGATACATTCATTGAAGAGAAAAAAGACACCTTTCAGATGCTATTAATTGATGCATATGAAAAAATCATCTCCCTTTGCAGAGAGATGATTGAAAATAAAAAACCATTAAATAATAAAGAAATATTCTCTCAACGAGAAAATGAAATCCTTTACTGGGCCAGTATGGGTAAAACCTATCTGGAAGTCGCTATTATTCTCGGTATCAAAACCAGTACGGTAAAATTTCATATCGGCAACGTTGTGAAAAAACTTGGCGTCCTGAATGCCAAGCATGCCATCCGACTCGGCGTTGAGTTACAGCTCATCAAGCCTGTGCAATAGCAGCAGGAACCCGTAGAGGCCACTGCTTCAACTCATTGCTCATAAACGTCCCGCTGCGGTTAATACGACGAGCCAACGCTTCCTGATTCTCATCATCAACCGGAAGAAAAACTAAATAGACTCTTTCTTCCTTTTCTGACAAACCTTGTTCGACCACGCGAATTCCCCAGCCAGATCGTTTTAATATCGTCAGCATAGGGTGACTCACTATCGTATATATTCCATCATAGCCTTTGTCCTTTGAGTAATTAATCATCGAAAGAAACAACATCGAACTAATTGGGTATTCATTGCCGAGAATATCTTTCGCTCGCGATTTATCGACAAAAAACCGACTAGACTCCAGGTAATTCCCTTCAGGGATATTGATCTCCTTGAAGTAAGGAAAAAATGTCCCGGTAATCATGTTAGGGTATTTTGTTTCAATAAATCTCAAACTACAGATAACGGTGTTATCTTTGATGCCAAAAAGATAAGTCGTGTTATTATTATCATACTGATCAAATTCCATGCCATCAGTACATTGCACGGCCCAATTCAGTCGATCTTTAAACGTCTCTTTTCTGAGGGTAAATAGCTCTTCTGATTTCGTTTCTGACAACAAGGTGTGATTTACATCAAATATCTCTAACATTTTTCCTCCATTGAAAAGTTAATACATAACCTCAAAAAACGATACGCCATCCCACAGATCCTTCGCCTTCAGATTATTATCTTGGCTGGTTATTTATAGGTATTCTGTCCCTTTCCACGGCGGTTGTACAGATGCAACCTGCATTGTCAGCAAGAGTTCATACACAAAAAGACAACGCGAGAAGAACCAATATAAACATATGATAAACGGATAAAAAAAATCCGGAAGCGCGAGACGATTCCGGATTTTTATATTATTCAATCTGGGCGTTATTTCTCTGTTTTATCCTGCAGTTGGCCTACCTGCGGCAGACCCGTGCTGGCGGAAGAAGAGAGCAAGCCTGTTTCAGCATAATTAAACAGTTTTTCACGCGTGTCGGTGATATCCAGATTGCGCATGGTCAGCTGGCCGATACGGTCATCTGGCGAGAAGACCGAGTCGCCTTTCTCCATGGTCAGACGCTCTGGCTTATAGGTCAGATTGTCAGACACGGTGTTCATGATGGAGTAATCATTACCACGACGCAGCTCCAGCGTCACTTCGCCGGTGATGGCGCTGGCGATCCAACGCTGAGAAGCATCACGCAGCATCAGTGCCTGAGAATCGAACCAGCGCCCCTGATACAGGAAACGACCCAGCTGACGGCCATTGGCGTGGTATTGCTCGATAGTGTCTTCGTTGTGGATACCGGTAACCAGACGCTCATAGGCAATGTGCAGCAGTGCCATGCCCGGCGCTTCATAGATGCCGCGGCTTTTCGCTTCAATGATGCGGTTTTCGATCTGATCGCTCATGCCCAGACCGTGACGACCGCCGATGCGGTTCGCTTCCAGCATCAGTTCAACGTCATCGGCAAAGGTCTTGCCGTTCAACGCAACCGGGTGACCGCGTTCAAAACGGATGGTCACTTCTTCTGCTGGCACTTTGACGTTCTCGTCCCAGAACTTCACGCCCATAATCGGGTTAACGATTTTGACGCTGGAATTCAGGAATTCCAGATCCTTCGCTTCATGCGTCGCACCCAGAATGTTGGAATCAGTGGAATAGGCTTTCTCGGCCGACATTTTATAGCCGAACCCTGCCTGTGACATAAACTCGGACATCTCCTGACGGCCGCCCAGCTCATCAATGAAATCGGTATCCAGCCACGGCTTGTAAATCTTCAGTTCAGCATTGGTCAGCAGGCCGTAACGATAGAAACGCTCAATATCGTTGCCTTTATAGGTGCTGCCGTCGCCCCAAATGTTTACGCCGTCTTCTTTCATTGCAGCAACCAGCATCGTACCGGTAACCGCGCGGCCCAGCGGCGTGGTGTTGAAATAGGTCACGCCCGCCGTCGTGTTGTGGAATGCGCCACACTGAATCGCAGCGATACCTTCAGCAACCAGTTGCTTACGGCAATCGATCAGGCGGGCATTTTCTGCACCGTATTCCATAGCCCGACGTGGGATTTCCTCGTAGTCATCCTCGTCTGGCTGCCCCAGGTTCGCGGTATACGCATAAGGAACCGCGCCTTTTTGACGCATCCAAAGCAGTGCAGCGCTGGTATCCAGACCACCCGAGAACGCAATACCAATACGCTGACCAACCGGAAGATGCTTGAGAATCGTTGTCATATATATAATCCCTGCTCGAAAGATCTCTGGAGATAAGCTGAGTCGCCCACACCATTATGTTACGCCATACACTCATGAGCGCTCGGGCCCTGTGCACATCCTGCATCAAACGGGCCGGTCGATGACCAACATCGACACACTCACAAATGCATATTTATGCAAAATAAGTGAGTGATAATTTAAACATCTTTTTGGCGGGACAGGAAGAGAAGAGTCATACTTTCGTGCAAAAAAATTCGTGGCCAATTCACGACCAAGTTAGCAAGTATAGCGCTATCTTCTCTTCAAGCTAAGCAGGAAAAATCGTTTACGAGACCCACTCGACATTAATAAAACATCGTTTCATTTTGTCGATATTTCTTTGCTATTCTCTTGCGGTTAACACCTTCCCTTGCATATTGCTGGAGATGCTATGTCTAAGAAAGTCGCCGTTCTGCTGGCTCCTGGGTTTGAAGAAGCAGAAGCGATTATGGTGATTGATGTACTGCACCGTATGAAGATAGAAGTCACCATGCTGTCATGCTATGACAGACTGGAGCTGCACAGTTATCACAATATTCGCATGTTTGCCGATGCTCTGCTGGAAAGAAATCAGGACACGCTGTTTGATGCCGTAGTCATTCCTGGCGGCCCACAGGGAACGGTAAATCTGGCCGCAAACCCGATGGTCGTCGAGTTTATCCGTCGCCACGACGACGCGGGAAAACTGATTTGCCCACTGTGCTCCGCAGCCGCCCGCGTGCTGGGTGGTAACAAACTGCTGAAAGGCCGCCGCTACGTTTGCTCCGGGAATTTATGGCAGGACGTGACCGATGGCGTTTATGTTGACGAGAAAGTCGTGGAAGACGGCAATCTGATCAGCGGCAAAGGGCTGGGAGTCACATTCGATTTTGCCTTTACCCTCGCCAGCCGTCTGACCGGTGACAAAGAAAACGCCAACTTCCAGGTTGAGCACATCGATTACGATTACTGGCGCGTGCCAGCGTAACCGTTCACCAACCTAATGATAAGGCGCGCACCCTCGCGCCTTCCTGCGTGACCTTCTTTTATGGATAGCCTTAATAACCTTCCCCATAACGCTCGCGGTACTCTTTCGGCGTGATGTCATACCCTTTCTTAAAGACGGCATAGAAATAGGGCAGCGAAGGATAGCCACACATCAACGAGATCTCACCAATCGAGAGCGAGGTCGATATCAGCAAGTTACGCGCCCGATCCAGCTTCTCCTCATGAATCATGCCGTGAATGGTCTGGCCGACTTCGTCTTTGAAGCGTTTTTCCAGATTCGAACGGGAAATCCCTACCGCATCCAGCACCTGCTCAACCTTAATCCCTTTGCAAGCGTGGTAGCGGATAAAGTGCATCGCCTGAATAACGGCAGGATCGTGCACAGAGCGATAATCCGTTGAGCGACGTCCAACCACCCGAACCGGCGGCACTAAAATACGTTGCAGCGGCACATCGGCCTGATTCAACAGCAGTTGGTGCAGCAGTTTCGCTGCGCGATACCCCATTTGGCGCGTACCCTGTGCCACTGACGAGAGCGCAACGCGTGAAAGGTAACGAATCAGATCTTCGTTATCGATCCCGATGACGCACAGCTTTTCCGGTACGGCAATATTCAGGTGTTCGCAGACCTGCAACAGATGGCGCGCGCGCGAATCCGTCACCGCGATGATCCCCGTCTGCGGCGGCAGCCCCTGCACCCAGTCAGCCAGCCGATTTTGCGCGTATTGCCAGTTATCCGGCGAGGTTTCCATTCCCTGATACACCACTCCCTGATATTTTTCTGCCGCAACCAACTGCCGGAAAGCGTGCTCCCGTTCCTGCGCCCAGCCTTTCCCGCCCGATACCGGCAGGCCATAAAAAGCAAAGCGGTTCAGCCCTTTCTCTTTGAGGTGCATAAACGCGCTTTCCACCAGTGCATAATTATCTGTCGCGATATAATGCACAGGCGGATAATCCTCGGGCTGATGGTAGGAACCGCCCACACCTACCAGCGGAACATTCACATCCTGTAGCAACCGCTTGATCTCGCCATCGTCAAAATCGGCAATCACGCCGTCGCCCAGCCACTCTTTGATGTTATCAATGCGGCAGCGGAAATCCTCTTCAATGAAGATGTCCCAGTCACACTGGGAAGCCTGTAAATACTCGCCAACGCCTTCAACCACCTGACGGTCATACACTTTATTGGCATTGAACAGCAGCGTGATGCGATAGCGTTTTTCAAACATGGCAGTTGGCGCTCATTAATCACAAGTTCCTTGAATAAAGTCCTCTTCCTTGAATAGCACAGCGTCCCAAGAGGCCAAAATAATTTGCTGATTATTGCGAGCCGCCACGTATTTCCTTCGCAGACTCGACGTCGCGTTATACGCGTCGCTTTGTTGCGGTATCCATCCACACCGCCAACAGCAGGATTCCGCCTTTTACGACGTATTGCCAGAACGTCGGCACATCGAGCATGCTCATCCCGTTATCCAGCGACGCCATGATAAATGCCCCCATCACCGCACCCGCGACGCTACCAATGCCACCCGCCAGACTGGTGCCACCAATCACGCAGGCAGCAATCGCATCCAGCTCGGCAATGTTCCCGGCGGATGGCGACCCCGCCCCCAGTCGTGAACTGAGAATCAGCCCAGCAACCGCGACCATCAGGCCGTTAATCGCGAACACCGCCATTTTGGTGCGCTCGACATTCACGCCCGATAGGCGGGCAGCATCGATATTCCCGCCCACAGCATAGATGCGGCGGCCAAATGCAGTTCGCGTCGCCAGAAAAATACCGCCCAGCATCAACAGCGTCAGCACCAGAACCGGCGTTGGCACACCGCGATAGTCATTCAGCAGATAAATCGCGCCCAGCACCACCAGTGCCGTAAATGTCTGACGGCCAATATCGCCTGCGGGTGGGTTTACCGGTAACCCTAATCGGGCGCGGCTGCTACGCCGACGCCACTGCCAGGCAATAAACACCATTAGTCCGATGGCACCGAACATAAAACCCATGCCGGAAGGCAGATAGCTTTGCCCAATCTGCGACATCGCCTCGCTTGTCGGGGAAACCGTGGTCCCGTTAGTGATGCCGATCAGAATGCCGCGAAAAGCCAGCATCCCCGCCAGCGTCACGATAAAAGAAGGGACTTTCCGGTAGGCGACCCACCAGCCATTCCACGCGCCCAGCAATAATCCCAGCGCAAGCGTCACAACGATGGTCAACGGCAAGGGCCAGCCAAACCAGACATCAAAAATCGCCGCCGCACCGCCCAATAGCCCCATCATCGAACCGACCGACAGATCGATTTCGGCGGAGATAATGACAAACACCATACCGACCGCCAGAATGCCAGTGATCGCCGTTTGCCTCAGCAGGTTGGAGAGGTTACGCGCGCTGAGATACGCCCCGTCGGTCATGTAGGTGAAAAAGAGCATGATGGCGATGATGGCGGCAATCATCACGTAGACCTGAAGATTGATGCTTTTCAACCGTTGCAGCATCGAGGCAGAGCCCGCGACATGTTGTTGTTCAGACTGCGATGTTTTCAGCACGATGTTCACTCCTCAATGCAGCTTCCATAACCTGTTCCTGGGTTAAATCACGATTGACCAAATCCGCTTTGATCCGCCCCTGATGCATCACCAATACCCGATCGCTCAATCCCAACACTTCGGGCAATTCAGAAGAAATGACAATGACGGCAATGTGCTGTTTTACCAGCGCATTAATGAGCTTATAAATTTCGTATTTAGCACCGATGTCGATGCCGCGCGTGGGTTCATCGAGAATCAGAATGCGGGGATTCAACAGCAGACATTTCGCCAGCACCGCTTTTTGCTGGTTGCCGCCGCTTAACCGGGCAATCGCCAGCTCTGGGCTGGAGGTTTTCACTTTCAGATTCGCGAGCGACTGCCGGATGATGTCCTGCTCACGGGCATCATCCAGCATGGAAAACGCCCCTGTGAATTGGTCGAGTGCCGCCAGCGTCATGTTCTGCGCCACGCTCATCACCGGGACGATGCCGTCCTTCTTACGGTCCTCCGGCACCATCGCAATGCCTTGCGCCATCGCCTGTTGGCAATTGCTGATGGTCACTGGCTTACCGTCAATAAAGATGTCGCCCTGCCAATGGCCGTGATAGGCACCAAACAGGCACTGCACCGTCTCAGTACGCCCTGATCCAACCAGCCCGGCAATCCCGAGAATTTCGCCTCGGTGTAGAGCAAACGAGGCATCATCCACCCGACGAATGTGGCGATTCACGGGGTGCCAGGCGGTCAGGTGTTCTACGCGCAGCACTTCTTCACCAATGACATGCGGTTCATTGGGATAAAGCTCCGTCAGTTCACGCCCCACCATCATGGCAATGATCTGGTCCTCGCTCAGCTCGGCAGCCGGATTCGTACCAATCGGCTTCCCGTCGCGAATCACACAAATCACATCGGAAATGGCTTTAACTTCGTTAAGCTTGTGCGAGATATAGATACAGGCGATACCGTGATCGCGCAGATCCTGAATGATCTCCAGCAAGATTGCGGTCTCCCGCTCGGTCAATGAGGCCGTTGGCTCATCCAACACCAGCAGACGCACCTGCTTGTTCAGCGCTTTGGCGATTTCCACCAGTTGCTGCTGACCTAATCCAAGCTCACCCACTTTGGTATTCGGGTCGACAGCCAGCTTGACCTGCTCCAGCATGCGCTGGCAGCGGAGATACATATTGTCGTAATCCATCACGCCAAAACGCGTCCACTCGTTGCCCAAAAAGAGGTTCTCCAGCACCGTCATCTCTTTCACTAGCGCCAGTTCCTGATGAATGATCGCGATGCCCTTTTGTTCCGTATCGCGAATATGGTTGGCGCGTAGCTCATCACCAGAGAACACGATCTGCCCGTCATAGCTGCCATACGGGTAAATGCCACACAGCACCTTCATTAAGGTGGATTTCCCTGAGCCATTCTCGCCACACAGCGACAAGACCTGACCCGCGTCCAGCATCAGGCTAACGTTGTCTACGGCTTTCACCGCGCCAAACGCCTTGGTGATGTTTTTCATTTCCAACAGATGCGGCATCATTGGCCTCCGTGATTCAGGTGTCTCAGGCCTCGCCTGCGGCAGTGGCGAGCCACAACGTTATGTCGTGGCCCGTAAACTTCTTTCCTACATCCTGAAATCTATTGGCGGTGGAGTGCGTTAATACACATCCGCTTTTTTGTGGAAGCCATCGGCAATAACGGTGGAATCGATATTGGATTTATCGACGGGAATCGGAGTCAGTAAGAAGGAAGGAATGTCTTTCAACCCATTGTTTAATTTAGCGTTGGATTCCGGCGCTTTATCGGAACCTAGCGCCACGGCGATATCTGCGGCGTCTTTCGCCAGCTTGCTGATCGGTTTATAGACCGTCATGGTTTGCGTGCCTGCCACAATCCGTTTGATTGCTGCCAGATCGGCATCCTGACCGGAAATCGCCACTTTCCCTGCCAATCCCTGTGCGGCAAGCGCCTGAATCGCCCCGCCCGCCGTAGCATCGTTCGATGCCACAACCGCATCAATCTTATTGCTGTTCGCCGTTAGCGCATTTTCCATAATTTTCAGCGCATTCTCGGGTAGCCAGGCATCAACCCACTGATCACCGACCACTTTTATTTTCCCACTTTCGATCAACGGCGTGAGCACTTTCATTTGCCCCTGACGAAACAGCTTCGCATTATTATCGACCGGTGAGCCTCCCATTAAGAAATAGTTCCCGCCAGGCACCTTATCGACGAGATATTTCGCCTGTAGTTCTCCAACCTTCTCATTATCAAATGAAATATAAAAATCCACGTCCGCATTATTAATCATGCGATCGTAAGCAAGCACTTTTATTCCCTCACGTTTTGCTTCCGCAATAACATTACCAAGTACCTGACCGTTATAAGGAATAATCACTAATACATCGACACCGCGATTGATCATGTTTTCTATTTGAGAAATTTGCGTCGCTTCATTGCCGTTTGCTGATTGAACAAAAACATCAGCACCCTGCTTTTTGGCTTGCTCAACAAAAAGATCGCGATCTTTCTGCCAACGTTCGAGACGCAAGTCATCAATCGCCATACCTATTTTAACGTCCTTCGCGAATCCGGGCTGACAAGCAAGAATGAATACGGCACAAGCTGAGAGTAAAAAATGGTTAACTTTCATCATAGAGTACCTTTTTTATTTAAGATGCAGGGCCTAAGACTCCAATCGCCAGCAAAGTATTGTCGCTAAACATCCCTCCATCAATTACAGATTTTTATCCTCCAATTATGTTTTTTGGTTTAATTTCCGTTTTTTGATACGGGTCATATTTTATTGTCGAGTCACATTTTCATTTTGTTACCTATTGCGAAGCGTATTCAGAGTAAAAGCCCCTTATTTTTGCGACACAGCGCACATTTAATAATTCTCTGAATTTCAGTGTGAAATAACGTAATTGAGGAAACCTTCATCCACTCCGAAAATTAATCCCATTCCCGTCTCTTCCGTCTGGGTGGTTTCTAAGGAGTTAACGATGCAAGCCTATTTTGAACAGATCGAAAAAGTCCGTTATGAAGGTAGCCAAAGCAACAATTCCTTCGCTTTTCGTCACTACAACCCCGATCAGGAAATACTCGGTAAACGTATGGCGGACCACTTGCGTTTTGCCGTCGCGTATTGGCACACGTTCTGCTGGAACGGCGCGGATATGTTCGGCGTCGGATCTTTTGCCCGGCCGTGGCAGCAGTCAGGCGATGCGCTGGAGCTGGCGAAGCGCAAGGCGGATATCGCATTCGAATTTTTTCAAAAGCTCAGCGTGCCTTACTACTGCTTTCATGACGTCGATGTGGCACCGGAAGGGAACTCACTGAAAGAGTATCTGCATAACTTTGCGGTCATTACTGATGTCCTGGCGGAAAAACAACAGGATAGCGGTGTGAAGCTGCTGTGGGGCACTGCCAACTGCTTCACCCATCCCCGCTACGGCGCAGGCGCGGCCACCAATCCTGACCCAGACGTCTTTGCCTGGGCCGCCACGCAGGTGTTCACCGCCATGAACGCGACCCAAAAACTGGGTGGTGAAAACTATGTACTGTGGGGCGGGCGTGAGGGATATGAAACCCTGCTCAATACCGACCTGCGTCAGGAACGTGAACAGATCGGCCGCTTCATGCAGATGGTCGTCGAGCATAAACACAAAATCGGCTTTCAGGGCACGCTGCTCATCGAACCGAAGCCGCAGGAACCGACCAAACATCAATACGATTATGATGTCGCCACCGTTTATGGCTTCCTGAAGCAGTTTGGGCTGGAAAAAGAGATTAAAGTCAACGTGGAAGCCAACCACGCTACGCTGGCAGGCCATTCCTTCCATCATGAAATCGCCACCGCGGTCGCGCTGGGCATTTTCGGATCTGTCGATGCGAACCGCGGCGATCCGCAGCTCGGCTGGGACACCGATCAGTTCCCTAACAGCGTGGAAGAGAACGCGCTGATCATGTACGAAATTCTCAAAGCGGGTGGCTTCACAACGGGTGGCCTGAACTTTGATGCCAAAGTTCGCCGCCAGAGTACCGATCGCTATGACCTTTTCCATGCGCATATCGGCGCGATGGATACGATGGCACTCGCGCTCAAGGCTGCCGCCAGAATGATTGAAGATGATAAGCTCAATCAGCTAGTCGCTAAACGCTATGCAGGCTGGAACGGGGAACTGGGTCAGCAAATCCTGCAAGGTAAGGCCTCGCTGGAATCGCTTGCTCGGTATGCGGAAAGCCATCAACTGGCACCGCAGCACCAGAGTGGCCAGCAGGAATTGCTGGAAAATCTGGTTAACCGCCACCTATTTGGCTAAAACGGTACGCTCACTACGCCACACCTCCTGCGACAGACTAAACCCTGTCGCAGAGGCTTATCAGGAGCCACTATGTATATCGGTATTGATCTGGGTACTTCCGGTGTGAAAGCCATCCTGCTGGATGAAGCGGGCAAGGTGGTTGCCAGCCATAGCGCCGCGCTGAGCATTTCCCGTCCGCATCCGCTCTGGTCGGAGCAAGCGCCTGAAGACTGGTGGCAGGCAACCGATCAGGCATTACACGGGTTGGCGGCAGCACATAGCCTTCGTGCCGTGAAAGCACTGGGGCTGACCGGGCAAATGCACGGGGCAACCTTGCTGGATGCACGCCAGAATGTGCTGCGACCCGCGATCCTCTGGAATGACGGACGCAGCGCAGCCCAATGCCGAACGCTGGAACAACAGGTACCAACATCGCGTCAGATTACCGGCAACCTGATGATGCCGGGCTTTACCGCGCCCAAGCTGAAATGGGTGCAAGAAAACGAAAGCGAGATCTTCCGCCAAATCGATAAAGTTCTGCTACCGAAAGACTATCTCCGCTGGCGTCTGACAGGGGAATTTGCCAGCGATATGTCCGATGCGGCTGGAACGCTTTGGCTAGACGTTGCCAAACGAGACTGGAGCGATACCCTGCTGGAAGCCTGCGCGCTGAGCCGCAAGCATATGCCCACGCTGTATGAAGGCAGCCAGATTACCGGCTATCTGCGAGCTGACATCGCCAGCCGCTGGGGCATGGATCCCGTCCCCGTCATTGCTGGCGGTGGAGATAACGCAGCAGGCGCGATTGGCGTCGGGCTGTATCAAACGGGTCAGGCGATGCTGTCTCTCGGCACATCCGGCGTTTACTTCGCCGTCAGCGATGGCTTTCTTAGCAATCCGCAGCATGCCGTCCACAGTTTCTGCCACGCGCTGCCGAATACCTGGCACCTGATGTCCGTGATGTTAAGCGCCGCATCCTGCCTCGACTGGGTCGCCCGTCTGACGCACGCGGAGAGCGTTCCCGCGCTGCTGCAGGAAATCGCCTCGACACCAGCCGATGACACGATAACGCCAGTGTGGTTCTTGCCTTATCTTTCCGGCGAACGCACGCCACACAACAATCCCGATGCCAAAGGCGCATTCTGGGGGCTCACCCACCAGCACGGACGCCCGGAACTGGCAAAAGCGGTACTGGAAGGTGTGGGCTTTGCGCTTGCCGACGGCATAGAGGCACTGCATATGACGGGGCTCAAGCCCGATAGTATTACGCTGATTGGCGGCGGCGCACGCAGCGCCTACTGGCGGCAAATGCTGGCGGATATCAGCGGTCAAACGCTGGAATACCGCACAGGAGGGGATGTCGGCCCTGCGCTGGGTGCCGCACGTCTGGCGCAAATCGCCATGCATCCGCATACGCCACTGGCAGAACTCCTGCCGCCGCTACCGCTGGAACAGATTCATCAACCGGATCCACAGCGCCACGCCGACTATGCCGAACGGAGACGTACATTTACGGCACTCTACCAGCAGCTTAGTCCGCTGATGTAGCCCCCCGTTCATCCGATGTGCCGGACGAATCGTCAGCTCACCCAGCGCCGCACATCGATTTTCTGTAGCGCCATCGACAGCAACAGGCTGACCCCTAGCGCGATGGCGAAAACATACAAAATGTCGAGAACCGGGTGGGATGGCAACACCACGTCATGCGTTCGCAGATAATGAATGATCAACGCGTGGAAGCCGTAAATCGCCAGCGAATGGCGCGAAATAGTGGCAAATCCCGGTAAAATCCGCTGGCTACCGTAATGTTTAAACACCACGAGAAGGCTGACGGCAGCCAGAAACACCAGCGGGCCACAGTAAATGTAAAACGTCTGGGTGAACGTATCGTTCAGTAATGTGTGGTGCTTCGTTCCCATGGCGACCAGCGCGACACAGGCAATAAAGAAGGGGATAGCGGCCAGTACGACTTTCTTTGGCACATCCAACATCCCTAACGCACGTCCCAGCGCGGCATACAACACATAGTAAAACGTATCGCCGTAAATATAGAGATTCACGGGCAGTAACTTAACCCCTTCAAATTCCACCCGCCCCGTATTGGGGTTAGCGACAACGGCCAGCAAGATAATCAAGACGGCTAAATATTTACCCGATACTGGCTTGATAGTAATAAGTGGAGAAAGTAGATAAATCACGATAATCGCGTAGAAAAACCATAAGTGATAAAAGATCGGTTTTTGCAGTGCATGATGCAATGAATTCAGGCCATTAATCGGCGTGAGCGTCGCAATATAGATCAGCGCGACCGTACTGTAGAAAAGCAGACATAAGCCGATACGCAAAAAATGTTTCTTCCCCGCGCGACGTTCACCAAAGAATAAATAGCCCGAGATCATGAAAAACAACGGAACGCAGACGCGCGAGGCAGAATTCAGGATATTCGCCACATCCCAGTGCCCGTCGCCCGGCGTGCCACCCGCCGTAATATAGTACGTTGTGCTATGAATCAGAACGACCATCATGCAGGCCAACGCCCGCAGGTTATCAATCCAGCCGATCTTATCCGTCATGCACAACCTCTTGAAAGCAAAGCGCTATTCAAAACAGCGTAGCCGTTGTTAAGCGCTGGCACAATCGATTATTAACAACCAGCAACTATCAATGATCGGCTATCAACAATCGGGTAAATCTGAGTGATAAGGACGGATTAATGCAGGCAAACCATATGGGTTAACGCCATGCGTACTCACCAGAAAAGGCAAGAACAGCACGGCGTTCGTGAATCAGAACAGCCCCATCGGCTTATCAGAGTAGCTCACCAACAGGCACTTGGTTTGCTGATAGTGTTCCAGCATCATTTTATGGTTTTCACGCCCGATACCAGACTGCTTATAACCCCCAAATGCCGCATGCGCCGGATAGGCGTGATAACAGTTGGTCCAGACACGTCCGGCCTGAATACCGCGCCCCATCCGGTAAGCAATATTGCCGTTACGGCTCCACACGCCAGCCCCCAGACCGTATTCCGTATCGTTGGCGATCTCCAGTGCGTCATCCATCGTTTTGAAGGTCGTGACCGCCAGCACCGGTCCAAAAATTTCCTCCTGGAAGACGCGCATACTATTTTTACCGAACAAGATCGTCGGCTCCAGATAGTATCCTTCCGCCAGCCCACTCGGCATCGCCTTGCGCTGACCGCCCGTGAGCACGCGTGCGCCCTCTTTCTTACCGATATCAATATAGTTAAGGATGGTGTCAAGCTGACCTGCGGATACCTGCGCGCCCATCATGGTTTTGCTATCCAGCGGGTTACCGATGCGGATAGCCTCAACGCGCTTGATTGCCCGTTCCATAAAGCGATCGTAGATAGATTCCTGCACCAGCGCGCGGCTCGGACAGGTGCAGACCTCGCCCTGATTGAAGGCAAACAGCGTGAAGCCCTCGAGCACTTTGTCAAAGAAGCTGTCTTCCTTGTCCATCACATCGGCAAAGAAGATGTTCGGCGATTTACCGCCCAGCTCCAGCGTTACCGGCGTCACGTTCTGCGCTGCATAGCTCATGATCTGCTGGCCCACCTCGGTCGACCCGGTGAATGCCACTTTCGCAACGCGTTTCGACGTCGCCAGATATTCACCAATTTCGCTGCCCGACCCATTAACGACATTAATAACGCCTGGCGGCAGCAGATCCTGAATCAGTTCCATCAAAATCAACACCGACATCGGCGTCAGTTTGGCGGGTTTCAGCACAATACAGTTGCCGGCGGCCAGCGCGGGTGCCATCTTCCAACAGGCCATTAGCAGCGGGAAATTCCAGGGAATAATTTGCCCGACAACGCCGAGAGGCTCATGAAAATGATAGGCCACGGTATCGCCGTCAATTTCGCTAATCCCTCCCTCTTGCGCGCGGATACAGGCCGCGAAATAGCGGAAGTGGTCAATCGCCAGCGGCACATCCGCCCCACTGGTTTCGCGTATCGGTTTACCGTTATCCCAGGTTTCCACCTGCGCCAGCAGCTCAAGATTTTGCTCCATCCGGTCGGCGATTCGGTTAAGCACCAACGCGCGCTCCTGCACCGACAGGCCACCCCATTCCGCTTTTGCCTTGTGAGCAGCATCCAGCGCGTGGTCAATATCTCGCGTTGACGAACTCGCCACTTCACACAGCGGTTGGCCAGTTACTGGCGTCAAATTGACAAAATACTGACCAGCATCAGGTGGAACCCAGGCTCCGCCGATAAAATTGTCATAGCGTTTTTTCAGATTGAGAGAGCCATATTCGCCAGATGCGGATCGGCCTTCGAGATTATCGTGCGCCATTTCAGTCTCCTTTCATTTCCGGGTGAGCGGCTATGCCGCAGTGAAAAAAGAGGCAAACAGTAAGCAGTTAAATTAAGCCTATACGGGGTATGGGGTTAGCGACAGGATTCGGCCAGAGAAGAAGGCAACTCTTCGAGTTGACGCACAGTTTCTTGCGAGAAAAAGTCGCATCCCTTCAGGCGCGGTGAAATAATACTTTTAATTTCCAGGGTTACTAACATGCAGGTATTTCAGGTGGAAGGGGTTCATTTACCAGCGGATGCCGCCCTTGAAGGCGCAACGCAACATTCAGTCTATCATCCCGATTCGCTGCAGCAGCCACAGTCTGACTGGCTGGCGGAAGAGGTGCCCGTTGCGTTGGTTTATAACGGCATATCGCATGTCGTTATGATGGCCTCACCGAAGGAACTGGAACAGTTCGCTCTCGGGTTTTCCTTATCTGAAGGCATTATTCAATCACCGGCTGATATCTACGGCATTGATGTACAAGCCGCCTGTAATGGTATCGAAGTACAGATTGAGCTTTCGAGCCGACGCTTCGCAGGGCTAAAAGAACGCCGCCGGGCGATGGATGGCCGCACAGGCTGCGGCGTATGTGGCGTAGAGCAGCTCGCGGAAATCGGCAAACCGCTCGCACCTCTGCCCTTCACGCAGACATTTTCCCTTAGCAAACTTGAAAACGCGCTGGTGCGGCTGCGCGATGTGCAGAAGATCGGCCAAGTGACAGGCTGTACTCACGCCGCAAGCTGGGTCGCGCCAGACGGCACGCTGTCCGGGGGAAGCGAAGACGTCGGCCGCCATGTCGCGCTGGATAAACTACTGGGTACCCGAGCGAAACAGGGGTGGCAGCAAGGCGCAGCGCTGGTTTCCAGCCGGGCCAGCTATGAAATGGTCCAAAAATCCGCCATGTGCGGTGTGGAAATCCTGTTTGCTGTCTCTGCGGCGACCTCACTGGCTGTGGAGGTCGCACAGCGCTGCAACCTGACGCTGGTCGGTTTTTGTCGGCCGGGACATGCGACTATCTACACACATCCGCAGCGTCTGAGCGCGTAAGAGACACCGCCAGAGTCGCGGCGTTTTGCAGGCGATGGGCATAGATTAATTTGTTTTTACATAGTGCAATAACGACATAAGCGTTTGTTATCATGAAGTAAAGCAATCTGGTTCATACTACCCATTCGAGAATAATCATTTTCAATATCATTTAATTAACTATAATGAAGGTATTGCTTACGCGGCACTAACAACACAGTGCCGTAACATTTTTTTTACCATGGAGATGCTAAACATGAGTTATTCACTGCCATCGCTGCCTTATGCTTATGACGCACTGGAACCGCATTTCGACAAAGAAACGATGGAAATTCACCATTCCAAACACCATCAGGCTTACGTCAATAATGCTAATGCCGCGCTGGAATCTCTGCCTGAACTGGCTACATTGTCTGCTGAAGAGCTGATCGCTCAACTGGATAAAGTTCCTGCGGAAAAAAGAACGGCACTGCGTAACAACGCAGGTGGCCACGTTAACCACAGCCTGTTCTGGAAAGGCCTGAAAGTAGGCACGACGCTGACTGGCGATCTGAAAGCCGCCATCGAGCGTGATTTCGGTAGCGTTGACGCGTTTAAAGAGAAATTTGAGCAAGCAGCAGCAACCCGCTTTGGTTCTGGCTGGGCGTGGCTGGTACTGAAAGACGACGGCAAACTGGCCGTTGTGTCTACTGCAAACCAAGACAGCCCGCTGATGGGTGAAGCTGTTTCTGGCGCATCTGGCTACCCAATCGTCGGTCTGGACGTATGGGAACACGCTTACTACCTGAAATATCAGAACCTTCGTCCAGCTTATGCTAAAGCATTCTGGAACGTCTTGAACTGGGACGAAGCCGCTGCCCGTTTCGCTAGCGCGAAAAAATAAAACCACTGAGTGCCTGATACCATCAGGCCTCTTCTGCGTTTGAATATAAACTGGAATAACAGTCTGTTATTCCAGTTTTTTATTATCCCTCCCTGAACATCGAGCCACATGTTCGCTGGCTATCCTCGCTCACTGCCGCATAAAGTTTCAGAGTAAAGTGCCGATATCTACTGCGGGTTTTTATCAGGTTGTTTTGCAGGGATAAGCTCGGTAAGCGGTAATCCGAGATGCTAACACCGCTAAGCAAGTGTGCATCAGGATAGTGAATTCGACTCAATACGATATAGTGGTGGGATGTGATGGCTATGAATTTTGACAATCTAAAAGTCGGTAAAAAATTAGGCTTAGGCTTTTTCCTGATTCTGCTGATGACCATGGTGATTGCCGGTGCGGGTATTATGCATATTGGCTCGCTGAAAGACAGTATTAACAAAGTTAATTTAAGCAACGATATTAATGATGAAATTAACCAGGCTAAATATTACCGCGCATTATACGGCACCACCTATAATCCTGATGATATAAAAAAGAACGTTGAGCACATTGCCAATGTTAGTAAACTCGCTGAAAAAGCAAAAGAATTTCACTGGCCAGAAAGTGATGCCAAGAAAATAGCCAGCATCCCAGCATTAATTACCAGTTATCAAGAGAAACAAAGTAATTATATTAATGCAGTGGGAAAAAAGGATGCCGTCAGAAAAGGCTGGAATATCTCGACAACAGAAAAACCGCTAGAACAGCTCAACGATCAATTAAAGACGGACAATAACAGCGCTACTCTTCAATTATTACTTTCTGATCTGAACCAAAAGCTCATTTCCGTCCGCTACCACGTTCGTGGGTTATTACTGTCTACCAATAAAGAATCTGAAGAAAAGCTGACAGACGCCATCAACGCAGCACAAACGTCATTGACCTTCCTGTATCAAAGCCTGTCTGCCGAACAGCGTGAAACGCTGGCTCCCGTTCTGACAATAATGAACAATTATGAAGAGCAGGTTCTGGCCTATATGCCGGCCTATGAAGAGGAAATGGCACAGGCGAGGCAAATGCGTGGGGTTGCCGATCAGTTGAATAGCGTTGTCACATCATTGCTCAACGATCAGTTGGCAGCATCGCAGGAAGACATTCATAATGCCACGCTGCAAATGAGTATCGCCGCGCTGATTACACTACTACTTGGTCTGCTGATTTCCTGGTTCATTTCACGCCAAATCACCACTCCGCTTGGCAACACATTGAATATGGCTGAGAAAATTGCGACAGGCGATCTCACCATGTCCATCAACACGACGCGTAAGGATGAGCTGGGTCAGTTGATGAGTGCGATGTCGAAAATGAATGACAACCTGCACAATATGATCGATGACATTCGCGTCGGCGTCAGCCAGATTTCTAACGCGTCCAGCGAGATCGTCGCGGGTAACATAGACCTGTCATCGCGTACCGAGCAGCAGGCCGCTGCCGTTGAGCAAACCGCTGCCAGCATGGAGCAGCTCACTGCGACGGTTAAGCAAAACGCGGATAACGCACACCACGCGAACAAGTTGGCAATCAGCGCATCTCAAACCGCGAAACAAGGCGGTGAGCAGGTGAATAACGTGGTGCAAACCATGACCGCGATTGAGAACAGTTCTAAGCGTATCGCGGAAATCACGTCCGTCATCAACAGCATCGCCTTCCAAACCAACATTCTGGCATTAAACGCCGCCGTGGAAGCCGCTCGTGCTGGTGAACAAGGCCGCGGCTTTGCCGTGGTTGCCAGCGAAGTCCGTAGCCTTGCCCAGCGCAGTTCTCAGGCCGCGAAGGAAATCGAAGGCCTGATCTCTGAATCGGTTACTCAGGTATCACGCGGAGCGACGCTGGTTGGCAATGCTGGTAAAACGATGAATGATATCGTCACCTCTATCACGCAGGTGCATGACATCATGGGTGAAATTGCTACCGCATCGGATGAGCAAAGCCGCGGAATCAGCCAGGTTAGCCAGGCGATTGTTGAGATGGACAGCACCACGCAGCAGAACGCCGCACTGGTTCAACAATCCTCTGCCGCTGCCGACTCGCTGGAAGAGCAGGCAAGACTGCTGAAGCAGGCGGTTTCTGTCTTCCGTCTGGCAAACTCACAGCATGATGACACCCCAGCGGGTATCGCGTTTGCCGACCAAACGCATCGTCTGCGCGCGCCGCGCTAATATCAACAACCGTACCAAAAACGACAAAGCCCCTGTTAAACAGGGGCTTCATCAACGAATCCATCACCAGCATCGGCCTGCGCAGAGAAGAAACCTCAGAACGGTTTCGGCGAGAAGCCTGTCATCTCTTTTAAACCCATCTCGCGCCCCAGTGCCGTCATCGGGTGCACCACCACCAAACCGCGAACGCTTTTCTTCAACGTCCCCATATCAGCTTGCTCTTTTTTAGTAATCGCACGTTTGAAAGGCAGGCTTGCCAGCTTCTGTGCTTCTTTGCTGAGCTTCTGTTCTCTCACGTTACGCAGGCGCTCGATTTCAGCCGTTAGCTTCTCGCAGGCCTCCAGATTGAGGGCGATTGCTTCAGCATCACCTTGTTCCAGCAGCGTGGTCTGCTTACGCGTCAGCTTATCCAGTTGGTCGCTAAGGCGCTTGATCTCTGCTTTTTCCTGCTCTTTCATAAAAGATAACCTATATAACGGGAGAATAATGCGGGGCACAGCATACACTATACGCTAAATAATTCGAGTTGCGTGAAGGCGGGAACCGCATGACATGACGCAGTGACATAATATAGCGGAATGGGATTAAAACGCCTTTTTCAGACTGATTTGCGCAATCAATGTGGTCAGGGATAGCACCAGCGTGGAGCGCACCATCTGCTGATAACGCTGCCGCTGCATACTCACCAAAAGCGGATCGGCGTCGTCTGCCCCCGGCGGCAAAGCGGGTTCTGTAGGCAACGCCACAACACAGTGCAGCTCGCCGATAGGCCCCAGAATTTCATCATCGGTAAAACGGTAATGCCGATCGTCATGTGCCAGTTCTTCGCCCAACGCCATTAACAGTTCCGCATCTTCGTACTCTTTACGGCTGATCATTCCCAGGCCATAAATCAGTTTCAGGCGCACGGAAAGGTCGCCCAGCGGGCCCGTTCCCGTCATCAGGGGTTCAACGGCATATTTCACCGCATAGTCATCTTTACGGAACACCTGCAACATCAGGATACTGACCGCTTCAGCTAACAGCTCAACAGCGCAGAGCATAAAGTCGCGCACGGTCTTCCCTGAGTTCAGCGCTTCCAGAACCCGGTTTTCAAACGCCTGTGTTTCTTCCATCGTCACTTCTCGACCCTTTAACCCCGCCCACAGCATCCCCATCTCGGCAGCATGCTTACCGGCAGGTGTGGCGACATCCTATCCCCGACGTCGCCCGCATACCTTACAGAGTGTCGAAAAGACCACACCTGCCTGATGACGAGACACGCCGATTACTGCATGGCGTTATACACATTCACTGCTTGCGCGACAACCTCGCTGTCAGCATCCAGACCAGAAATCTGTACCAGCGCCGCTTGCGGCCCCTGAGTACGGATTAACTCAGCCAGTTCCAGCGCCTGCGGATCCTGTTCACTGCGATAATGCATCGCAGCAGCAACGCCGGTAATTAGGTTGTCATGCGGCAAATGGTATTCCAGCGTGCCGAGCAGCGGCTTGATCAAACGGTCGCCGGCACTCAGCTTGCGCAGCGGCTGACGGCCAACGCGCTCTACGTCATCGTGCAGATGCGGGTTTTCAAAGCGGCTGAGAATCTTGTTGATATAGGCCGCGTGCTTCTCCGCATCAAAACCGTAGCGTTTGATGAGCACCGCGCCGCTCTCTTCCATTGCGCCTTTGACCACTGCCCTGACTTTCGGGTCGAGAATCGCATCGCGGATCGTCTGGTGACGCGCCTGCTGGCCGAGGTAGGCCGTAATCGCATGACCAGTGTTCAGCGTGAAGAGCTTACGCTCGACAAATGCCATCAGGTTGTCGGTCAGTTCCATGCCGGGAATCGCTGGCGGCTCACCGCAGAACTGGGTTTTATCGACAATCCATTCGCTGAAGGTTTCTACCGTCACCGCCAGCACATCGTCGCTGCCGGCTTCGGAAGGAGGAACAATGCGATCCACAGCGGAATCCACAAATCCCACGTGCTCAACCACCCACTCCTGATGGCCTTCCGGCAGCAGTTTCAACACATGCTGTTTTAACTGGCTGGTGCCGCGCACCATATTTTCACAGGCAATAATATTCAACGGCCGGGTATTGCCGTCGTTATGACGCTTAACCAGCCCCTGAGCGATAGTTCCGGCGATTTTTTCCAGAATCTGCGGCCCCACAGCGGTCGTCACCAGATCGGCCACGGCAATCAGCGCGACGGCATCCTGGCTGCCGCTGTGAACGGCGCTAACGTTGCTCACGGTATCAACCTGCGTGTTATCGCCGACTATCCGCACCGTATAGCTTGTACGGCTGTTCAGGGCATCCAACAGCGGCTGATTGACGTCAGCGAATGTCAGTTCGACGTTGGCATCGGCCAACAATTTCCCAATAAACCCACGGCCAATATTACCCGCGCCAAAGTGTAATGCTTTCATGAGACATAACCTTAAAAAAACATAAAAAGAGGCCGCCCGCAGGCGGCCCTAGCCACATCAATTAGGCACTCTTTTTACCGGAGAGTAAGTCGAGTACTTCCTGAACATCTTGGGTCTGTGCCAGACGTTCAATGACGGCATCATCATCCAGCGCGTTGGTCAGACTGGTGATAACCTGAATATGTTCGTTGTTGCGCGCGGCAATACCGATAACCAAACGCGCAACCTCATCTTCTTCATCGCCAAAGCGAACGCCTTCAGGATATTGGCAGAAAACAACGCCCGTTTTCAGCACGCGGTCTTTCGCTTCAATCGTACCGTGCGGCACGGCAATCGATTCGCCCAGATAGGTGGAAGTCAGCTTTTCACGTTCCAGCATCGCTTCAACATACGCAGGCTCGACATAGCCGCCTTTCACCAGTTGCTCACCGGCGAAACGAATTGCCTGCTCTTTGTCTGTCGCATGCTGATTCAGGAACACATTGCCTGCACCCAGTTGGAACAGGTTAGTCTGTGCATCGGCTACCGCAGATGCTGGTGTCGCGACAGCTTCAGACTTCACGGCACCCTGTGCTGCGGTAAGACGCGCCACCAGATCGCTATACAGACCGCTATCAAGGAAGTTGGTCAGCGAAATGTGCTGTGCCTGCGGCGCATGACGCATCGCACGTTCGGTCAGGTCGCGGTGCGTAATCACCAGATCGACATCGTCCGGCAGACTATTGATCGCGCTGTTAGTCACCGAAATGTTGGTCAGCCCGGCATCCTGAACTTTCTTGCGCAGCACCCCAGCACCCATCGCGCTGGAACCCATACCGGCGTCACACGCTACGATGATTTTACGCACGGTGCTCATATCACCGCTGATACCCGCGTTAGTCGCCGTACCTTTAGAAGACGCTTTCATTTCCTGCATGCGGCGCGTTGCGTCGCTCAGGTCTTCTTCTTTTTGCTTGGTGCTTTTCAGCAGAATCGCCGACACGATAAAGGACACCGCGAAAGCCGCTGCAATAGCCGCAAGGTTAGCGAAGTAAGCGCCTTTTGGCGTCATCGCCAGTACCGCCAGAATGGAGCCCGGAGACGCAGGAGAAACCAAACCTCCGCCCAGCACGCTCAGCGTAAACACGCCGGTCATCCCGCCCAGAATCACCGCAATAATCAGACGCGGATTCATCAGCACATAAGGGAAGTAGATTTCGTGAATCCCGCCCAGGAAGTGGATAATCGCCGCACCCGGTGCTGATTCTTTCGCGTTACCACGACCGAAGAACATGTACGCCATCAGCACGCCCATACCCGGGCCTGGGTTCGCTTCGATCAGGAAGAAAATAGATTTGCCAGTTTCCGTCGCCTGCTGAATGCCCAGCGGTGAGAAGATACCGTGGTTAATGGCGTTGTTCAGGAACAGAATTTTCGCCGGTTCAACAAAGATAGACGTAAACGGCAGCAGGTTGTTCTGTACCATCAGGTTAACGCCGGAAGCCAGCACCTGAGAGAAGACTTCAACCAGCGGACCAATTGCCAAAAACGACAGGATTGCCAACAACATACCGATGATACCGGCAGAGAAGTTGTTGACCAGCATTTCAAAGCCGCTCTTGATTTTACCGTCGACCATGCGGTCAAAACGTTTGATCGCCCAGCCGCCCAACGGGCCCACAATCATAGCGCCGAGGAACATCGGGATATCGGTCCCGACGATCACACCCATCGTCGTAATCGCACCCACCACACCGCCACGCTCACCGAATACCAGACGTCCGCCGGTATAACCAATCAGCAATGGCAGCAAATAGGTAATCATCGGACCGACGAGCTTCGCCAATGTTGCATTGGGGAACCAGCCAGTAGGGATAAACAGCGCGGTAATAATACCCCAGGCGATAAATGCGCCAATGTTGGGCATCACCATATTACTGAGGAAGCGACCAAAGTTTTGCACCTTGATCTTAATATCTGGTGAAAGCATAAAAACACACCCCTATTGAAACGCGCTGACAATAAGAGCGCGTGGTAATTATCGTGAGACGGCGTGGCAATAAAACACCGATTACCACAAGAAGACTTCCGTCATTATTACTGTATGCAGCGCGGACTCTAACACGCTGTTTTCATACCGCAACTCCATGGCGGTAACGTGACAAAAATCACACAACCACCCTACATCAACGATACAAATAGGTGATTTACTTCACAAAAAACCGTTAAAAATGAAAAACTAAACAGATTTTTAGACAAACACCGCACCTTATATGTGATTTGAATCACACTTTTAATGCCTGTATTTGTTTTATTTATGTGATGTTAATCACAATTTATTTTTACCCTCTCACCAGCCACACGCATCTTATCCAGAATACCTCTCTGCCATATCACATCGCTAAAGCGTCGGAGCACGACGCGGTTAGGGATAATTCACTCCAGTTATTCCTCTGAGCGCATTCATTAAATTCTGCTGCTGTAGAGGTAACGCTGCCACCATACTGTTATATTGCGTCACCTGTTGCGGCGTACGGAATTGCACAGACGCGCCATTAAACACCGCCTGATCGCCCTGAGCCTGAAGGAAATCGCCGATCTGGATCAGGCTCTGTGCGAAGGCAATCGCATTCGGAATGGCGGGTAGCAGCGCATTGGTAGGTTGTATTACCGTGCGTGCATACAACCGCTCATAGGGTATTTGCACTTCTTCGGGCTGTTTTAGCAGCCGATGGGCGTTGTCCGCCTGCACTTTCGCCGCCTGCACATGCTGGCTCAACAGGTTCATTGCCCCGATGGATTGGCGAAGATCATCACGCTGCGTCAGATAGTCTTTAGGAACACGAATACGGGAAATTTGTCCCAGCATCGGTGTTAAACTGCCAGACACGGCCTGATTAAACTGCTGAGAAAAGGTGGTTAAGATCGCGTAATCGTTGGTGAAATTGCCAAAATTCTTCTTCTGCTCTTCCGTCAGTGTCGGCAATTTCCCATCCTGCTGCGACTGCACGCTTTGCAGGAACGCAACGAATGCCTTCCGCTGATCGGCTTCGCTGTCACCACAGGCAGCCAGCTGCAATGCCGCCAGAATAACCAGAACTGGCAGCAGCCAGCGTGAACGGTACGTCATCAGCCTTCTCATTCCCTACTCCTGTTACGCTTACTGCCCCGCCAGCCGTGCTTTATTCAAACAAAAACACGCTGACGACGGATTTTCCATGACAAGATTTTCTACGACATAAGCATAGTCGAATCAGGCTGGCTGTGCAGAAAAAGGCCAGGTCTGACAACGAATACCGATTGTTTAAGCATCGGGATACACGGAGCGACGATAAGATTTTACCAACGGAGCCGTCAGTCGATACGGATCGATACCGCGGGGTGAGGCGGGACGCTTTGCGGCGCGGAAAAAAATAACCCCCGAACAGGCGAACCGGCTCGGGGGTTGGGATTACGTAACGCTATTGTCGTTATTGCAGAACGGAAATATCCGCAACCTGCAAGAACAGCTCACGCAGTTGGCTCAGCAGCGTCAGGCGGTTCACTCGAACCTGCTCATCTTCCGCCATGACCATCACCTGATCGAAGAACGCATCGACAGGCTCACGCAGTGAGGCCAGCTCAACCAGCGCTTCCTGATAGCGACCTTCAGCGAACAGCGGCGTCAGTTTGTCGCGCAGCACGACAAGGTGCGTGGCCAGCGTAATTTCCGCCGCGTCTTTCAATACGGCAGCGTTGACGCTCTCGTTCAGCGTATCGGTAGACTTCGCCAGAATGTTGGAAACGCGCTTGTTAGCCGCTGCCAGCGCCGCGGCGGCATCCAACGAACGGAAGTGGCTGACGGCTTTCACGCGGGCATCGAAATCAGCCGGACGGGTCGGACGACGCGCTAATACCGCCTGAATGGTATCCACGCTATGGCCTTCTTCCTGATACCAGGCACGGAAACGACCGAGCATAAACTCAATCACGTCATCCACAACCTTGGCATTAGACAGCTTATCGCCATACAAACGCACCGCTTCTTCGGTCAGCGTCTGCAAATCCAGCGGCAAACGTTTTTCGACGATGATGCGCAGCACACCGAGGGCGGCACGACGCAGCGCAAACGGGTCTTTGTCGCCTTTCGGGTGTTGGCCGATGCCAAAAATCCCTGCCAGCGAATCCATTTTGTCGGCAATCGCCAGCGCACAGGCCACCGCAGAAGACGGCAGTTCGTCACCCGCAAAGCGCGGCTGATACTGCTCATTCAACGCCACGGCAACATCTTCCGCTTCGCCATCATGACGCGCATAGTGCATCCCCATCACGCCCTGCGTGTCGGTGAATTCGAACACCATGTTGGTCATCAGGTCACACTTGGACAGCAGACCCGCGCGCGTCGCGTGATTCACATCAGCGCCAATCTGACCAGCAACCCAGCCAGCCAGCGCCTGAATACGGTCAGTTTTGTCGCGCAATGAACCTAACTGCTGCTGGAACAAGACGGTTTCCAGACGCGGCAGGTGATCTTCCAAACGCTTCTTACGGTCGGTATTGAAGAAGAATTCGGCGTCAGCCAGACGCGGGCGCACCACTTTTTCGTTACCGGAAATAATCTGCTGTGGATCTTTGGATTCGATATTGGCAACAAAGATGAAGTTTGGCAGCAGATTGCCGCTGTTGTCGTAAACCGGGAAATACTTCTGGTCACCTTTCATGGTGTAAACCAGCGCTTCGGACGGCACAGCGAGGAATTTTTCTTCAAATTTCGCGGTCAGCACCACTGGCCATTCCACCAGCGAAGTGACTTCTTCCAGCAGGCTGTCGCTCAGATCGGCATTACCGCCAATCTTGCGTGCGGCTTCTTCTGCATCGGCTTTGATTTTGGCTTTACGTGCATCGTAGTCGGCGACGACTTTACCGCGCTCCAGCAGAATCTGCGGATACTGTTCGGCGTTATCGATCGTAAATTCAGCTTCACCCATAAAGCGGTGGCCGCGAAGAGTACGAGCGGAATCGATACCCAATACCTGACCGGGGATTAGTTCTTCACCCAGCAGCATGGTTACCGTGTGCACCGGACGCACAAACTGCGTTTCTTTGTCGCTCCAGCGCATCAATTTTGGAATCGGCAACTTCGATAATGCAGTGCTTACCATGCCAGCCAGCAGTGTCTGCGCCTGTTCGCCTTTAGCGTGGGCACGATACAGCAGCCACTCGCCTTTGTCGGTCGTCAAACGTTCAGCTTGCTCAACGGTGATGCCACAGCCACGCGCCCAGCCTTCTGCCGCTTTGGTCGGTTTGCCTTCCACATCAAACGCTTGTGAGATCGCCGGACCACGTTTTTCTACTTCGCGATCGGGCTGAGAAGCGCTTAAGCGTGCCACTTTCAGCGCCAGACGACGCGGCGCGGCAAACCAGCTTACGTCACCGTGTGCCAGATTGGCGGCATCCAGCTCCGCCGTGAAATTCGCGGCAAAGGATTCTGCCAGATTACGGAGAGCCTTCGGAGGCAGCTCTTCCGTGCCAATTTCCACCAGAAAAGTCTTGTCAGTCATCGCTGCCTCTTAGCTCTCTTTCTTATTACACATCGGGAAACCCAGCGCCTCACGCGAGGCATAGTAGGCTTCCGCAACCGCTTTGGTCAGGGTACGAATACGCAGAATGTAGCGCTGGCGTTCGGTAACCGAGATCGCTTTACGCGCATCCAGCAGGTTAAAGCTGTGCGCCGCTTTCAGAATGCGTTCGTAAGCCGGTAAAGGCAGCGGTTTTTCCAGCGCCAGCAGGTGCTGCGCTTCTTTCTCATATTGCTCGAAGCAGCTGAACAGGAAATCGACATCAGCGTGTTCAAAGTTGTAGGTCGATTGCTCGACTTCGTTTTGATGGAACACGTCGCCGTAGGTGGTTTTCCCTAACGGGCCATCGCTCCAGACCAGATCGTAAACGCTATCAACGCCCTGAATGTACATCGCCAGACGTTCCAGACCGTAGGTGATCTCGCCCGTCACCGGTTTACATTCCAAACCGCCAACCTGCTGGAAGTAGGTAAACTGCGTGACTTCCATACCGTTCAACCAGACTTCCCAGCCTAGGCCCCATGCGCCCAGCGTTGGGTTTTCCCAGTTGTCTTCCACGAAGCGGATATCGTGAATGGTCGGATCCATACCCAGCTCTTTCAGAGAACCAAGATACAGCTCCTGAATATTGTCCGGTGATGGCTTAATGACGACCTGAAACTGGTAATAGTGCTGTAAGCGGTTCGGGTTTTCACCGTAGCGCCCATCGGTCGGACGACGAGAAGGCTGCACATAGGCGGCAGCCATCGGCTCCGGTCCCAGTGCCCGCAGGCAGGTCATAGGGTGTGAAGTGCCTGCGCCGACTTCCATGTCCAATGGTTGAACAATGGTGCAGCCCTGGCGAGCCCAATAATCCTGTAACGTCAGGATCAGGCCCTGGAAGGTCTTGGTATCAAACTTTTGCATGTTGGATTCGCGCGCGATACAAGTGGATTTATAAGGAATGCGCCAGTATACCCTCTGACCGCAAGATATACAGCCAGAATGCGGCAACAAGTGCAAATCCCCCGTCATCATCTTTCAAATTTCAGGATCAGCCTGAAAAAACGGTCTGCAACATCTTCAGGCTCAACAGCAGCAACAGCGCGGCAAAGGCCTTTTTCAGCGTCGCCACGGGCAGACGGTGCGCCAGACGAGCCCCAACGGGCGCGGTGAAGAAACTGACGGCAGAAATCAGGAGAACGGCAGGCAGAGAGACATAGCCGACGCTGTAATCAGGTAACCCCGTCGTCGACCAGCCGTTAATCATGTAGCCCAGCGCGCCGGACAGGGCGATCGGTAACCCCACCGCCGCCGATGTACCAATCGCCTGCTGAATGCGGACGTTACACCACGTCAGGAACGGCACGGTGAGCGACCCGCCGCCGATAGCCACCAGCGCCGAAATGCTGCCAATCACCAGTCCCGCCAGCGACACACCTGCCGTACCGGGCAACTGGCGCTGCGGTTTCGGCTTGATATTCAGCACCATTTGCAGCGAAACGTAGGCCATAAAACAGGAGAAAAAGATCGCCAGCGCCCGCGTCGGTAACAGCGTCGCCAGCCAGGTGGCCGCGAATGTCCCAATCAGGATGGCAGGCGTAATCCGCATCACCACAGGCCAAAGCACCGCCTGATGTTGATGATGGGTACGCAGGCTGGAAATTGCCGTGACAACGATGGCCGCCATTGACGTACCCAACGCCAGATGCACCAGATGCGTATTCTCCACGCCCTGTGCAGCAAACAGCGCCGTTAGCACTGGCACCATAATACCGCCACCGCCAATACCCAATAACCCCGCCATAAAACCAACTACCGCGCCTAATGCCAGATAGGCTGCTACCCACTCTACTGCCATTCCCTGTACCCCTGTCTCTGTCTATGCTTTTCTTATGATCGATTGAACAGCCTTGAGCGAATAAAGCGAATAAATAGCCCTAAGCTGTTGGCGAAACATTATTCATGATTCCGCGACGACTTTCTGCCCCATCCGCAAACGACCTTTCATATCTGCGAGCACGCCCGCAAAACACTGGTTGCATATACAGCAACATAAGTGCCATGATCGAATCCTACTTGCGACAGACGCCTTACAATGAACGGCTCGCCATAATCAGGAGAAAGGTATGCAACGCTGCGGCTGGGTTACACAAGACACCTTATATCAGGATTACCACGATAACGAGTGGGGGAAACCCTGCACCGACAGCCAGAAGCTGTTTGAGTTACTGTGTCTGGAGGGCCAGCAGGCAGGTCTTTCCTGGATTACCGTCCTGAAAAAACGCGAACACTATCGCCGTTGCTTCCACCAGTTCGATCCTGAGCAGGTGGCACAGATGACGCAGGATGACGTCGAGCGACTGGTGCAGGACAGCAGCATTATTCGCCATCGCGGAAAAATCGAGGCGATCATCACCAATGCAAAAGCGTGGGTGGCGATGGAAAGTCAGGGAGAGAGTTTCTCGCACTTCATTTGGTCTTTCGTCGAACACCAACCGCGTCTCAATCACCCCGCGTCGCTCGCCGAGGTGCCAGCCAAAACCGACGTTTCGGATGCCATGTCCAAGGCCCTGAAGAAACGTGGCTTCAAATTTATCGGCTCAACCATCTGTTACGCCTTCATGCAGGCGGGTGGATTGGTCAATGACCATGTCACCGACTGCTTTTGTCATCAGGAAAGCACCTCATGATTCGACCTTACCGCGACCCCGATCTCGAACCGCTGATGCAGCTGTGGCTGAAGAGCACCACTCTGGCGCATCCGTTTATTCGTGAAGGTTACTGGCGAGAAAGTGCCAGCGCGGTACGTGAGATCTATATTCCCCAGTCGCAAACCTGGGTTTATGAGGAACAAGGGAGCCTCATCGGCTTTATCAGCGTGCTGGAGGCACGGTTCATCGGCGCGCTGTTTGTGGAACAAGCCTATTATGGCAAGCAGATTGGTACAGCGCTGATCCAGCATGTTCAGGCACAGTATCCCTTACTCAGCCTGGAAGTGTATCAGCAGAATACGCGCGCCTGCCGGTTCTACCATAAGCAGGGATTTGTCATCGTGGAGGAAAACGTCAATCAGGATACACAGGCCACCGCACTCATCATGCAGTGGGCGAACGAGGGAGCAGCCAATGCCACTCCCTCCGGTTCAATCGATCATTTCTGAGTCATCGACTCAACGGGATATCAGAACGTTGTCCAGTTATCGTTCCCGTTGTCCCGCGACGCGAGCGTCGGCAGGCGAGGCGCTGCCTTGTTGCCCAAATTCCCGTTGCCGGTGCTCGCCCCTTGCAATCTTGGCAGACCGGCAACATCCGAATCAGATATGCGGAAAACCGACATCAGTTTTGCCAGCTTCGAGGCCTGTTCCTGCAACGAATTCGCCGCGGCAGAGGATTCGCTCACCATAGAGGCATTCTGCTGGATAGTGGTATCCATTTCGGCCACCGCGCTGCCGATTTGTGCAATACCACGGCTCTGCTCATCCGATGCGGAGGAAATTTCCCCCATGATGTCATTCACGCGGCTCACGGAAGCCACAATGTCATCCATCGTCGTTCCTGCCTGAGAAACCAGCTCAGTTCCGGTATCCACGCGAGCAACCGATTCTGAGATCAGGCTTTCAATCTCTTTTGCTGCCTGTGAACTACGCTGAGCAAGGCTACGAACTTCACTGGCGACTACCGCGAAGCCTCGCCCTTGTTCACCGGCTCGGGCTGCTTCCACCGCCGCGTTCAACGCCAGAATATTGGTCTGGAATGCGATGCTATTAATCACCGTCGTGATATCAGCGATCTTCTTCGAGCTCCCTGAAATATCGCTCATGGTATTAATCACGCGGTTAATAATATCCCCGCCGCGATTGGCGTTGGTTGAGGCTTCTCCGGCAATCTGGCTGGCATGCCGGGCATTATCGGCGTTGTTTTTCACGGTGGCCGTTAACTCTTCCATGCTGGCTGCGGTTTCTACAATCGCCGCCGATTGCTGCTCGGTACGCGATGACAAATCATTATTGCCCGATGCGATGTCAGAAGAAGCGCTCTCAACGCTGTACACGCTCTGACGAATATCAGTCATTAAATGACGTAATTTCTCCGTCATCACCATCATGGCTGTCGTTAATTGTCCCAGCTCATCATGCCGTACCGCCGTGACATTCGCTGAAAGATCGCCACCCGCAATCCGTTCCGCCAGCTTCAGGTTGGTGATAATAGGTCGGGTAATTTGTCGAGTAACAGACCAGGCGATCAATAAACCGAATACGATGGCAATCGCCCCTAAAATCAGCGTTTGCAGCACGGAGCTATTGATAATGTCATCATTCTTCGCGCCGAGCTTTTGCAGAATACTGCCGATATCGCTCGTCATTCTGTCTCCGGTTGCCCGGAATTTAACATCTGTAGTTTTTAACTGCCCCAGTCGCGCGTAGTACTGTTCTGCCGTTTGATGATAATTTTCAAATGCTTGCCAAAATGAATCCACTACGCGACGGCGATCGCCGCTGACCGACGATGCCAGCGCATCGTAGGATGCCTTAGATTCGGCATAGACCTGCTTCTGTGCGTTAAACGCCGCTTCACTATTCTCTCTTTGTAAGGTGTAAGTGCTGTTGACCAGTTTCAGGAACAGCAGTGAGAGGGCTTCCTTCTGCATAGACAACGCATTTTCATCCGCGCCGACAGAGAAATTGGTCATAAATGCCGTTAACGCATCGGAGGCATTCATCTGGCTGATTTTCTTTGCCGTCTCGACCACCGCGTTTGCGGCAGTTTTCATGGTATTCAGATCGGTATCATAATCTGCGAAATCTTGATCAAGTTTATTAAAATCAGATAGATATTCTGTTTCCCACGTGAGTGCTTTCGCTTTTTCTTTTTGCTGGCTTGCCTGACTAATGTAGGTATTGAGATTCTTGATATTGTCATCCGCAAAAGTGAATGAATATTTTACTCTCGCCATTTTTGACTGATCGAGGTAGTGATTCATTTCATTCAAAATTGTCGTTTTAACATACAGATCGTGGATGATAAAAAATCGTACAGCGCCAACGCCAGACGCGATCATGACCAACAACAGGACAATCCCGAAACCGCCATACAGCTTATGAGAAACCTTGAGGTTACTCATAATCCTGGTAAAAAAATGCATTTCCGCCCCCATTAAAAAACCCTGTCTAAAACATCCCCGTAGATAGGGTTATCGGTTTTTCACGGTAATGCTTTATCTGTAATTGAGTGATAGCAATCACAAAGGAAATATATTAATCAAATAGCAATAAAGAGACCTCGTGCCGTTCGTGGGGCATTCCACATGCGGAAGTGGCGCGTCTGTATGCGATCGTTCATCATCCCAATCGTGCAAATCCCCCATTAATCACGGTTAACCTTGGGCAGATGCGGGGGCGGTATCGCTTGCAGTCTCTCGCCAGCTACGCGATTATTCGATGAGCTATTTCTACGTTAACTTCCTTAATCTGCTGGAGTTTGTGATGAAACCTAGCGTTATCCTGTATAAAAAAATTTCTGACGACCTGCGCGCTCGTTTAGATCAACACTTCACCGTCACTGAACTTGACGCCTTTCCCTCCCTCGACCACCCCGCTCTGGCAACGGCCGAAGGCATCATTGGTTCCGGCGGTAAAGTCGATAAATATTTCCTGCAACACGCACCGCGTTTACGCGCGGCTTCCACCATTTCAGTCGGTTATGACACCTTTAACGTCGACGCGCTGAATGAAAAAGGGGTGATTCTCATGCACACCCCGACCGTACTGACGGAAACGGTAGCAGATACGGTTCTGGCACTGATGCTCGCCAGCGCGCGCCGGGTCGTGGAAGTGGCCGAGCGGGTCAAGGCGGGCGAATGGAAAGAAGGGGTCGGCAGCGACTGGTTTGGTACCGACGTTCACCATAAAACCATCGGTATTCTGGGGATGGGCCGCATTGGTCTGGCCGTCGCGCAACGCGCCCACTTTGGTTTCAGCATGCCGGTTCTGTACAACGCACGCCGCCATCACGCCGAAGCCGAGCAGCGTTTTAATGCCCGCCACTGTGATCTCGATACGCTCTTGGCTGAATCTGATTTCCTCTGTATCACGCTACCGCTCACGGCGGAAACGCATCATCTGATTGGCCGCGAGCAGTTGGCAAAAATGAAGCCCAGCGCCATTTTGATTAATATCGGTCGTGGTGCTGTTGTGGATGAAGACGCGCTGACGGAAGCCCTGGTGAAAGGGACAATTCAGGGCGCAGGTCTGGATGTGTTTGTCAAAGAACCGCTGCCCGTCGATTCTCCACTGCTGGATTTACCTAATGTCGTTGCACTGCCGCACATCGGTTCTGCCACGCATGAAACCCGCTACGGCATGGCGGCCTGCGCCGTTGACAACCTGATTGCGGCCCTGAGCGGCCAGGTAAAAGAAAACTGCGTAAATCCGCAGGTTTTGAAATAGCCTTAAGTCGACCTTAGCGCTGCGACGACGCTTTCGCAGCGCTGCTTTTCCCCACGAACCAACCCCATCATCACACGCGAAACGCGGCGATTTCTCGCAAAAACCATGCTTTTTCCTAACTAAAAACTGGATAACCAATACCGGTATTGTTCTTTGCTGTTTCCTACCTCCTATGGAAGTATCGGCTGTAACGAGCGGTTAACGTCTTCTGCTGTATTCCCCGTTTCAGGACGTAATCGATACGCGTATTTACCTGATAAAAAACAAATTTAATAAAAACCATTACCTGTAGGGAAAACCATCGTGGCGACTTTTTTGCATCCTCATCAGAAACTCACTATTTTTGCCTCATTGCTCCTTATGGGCGGTGCGTTAAGTGCACAGGCAGCGAACGACGCACCGAAAATCGGCGGCACGCTGATTTATCTGGAACAGCAGGCGCACACCAACCTCTATACGCCCGCAGGTGGGTTTTACCCGAACGGCGGCATTCTCAACCAGATTACCGATAAACTGACGTATCAGAACCCCGAAACGCTGGAGGTCGAGCCGTGGATTGCGGAATCCTGGACCGTCAACGCGGATAACACCGAATACACGTTCAAGATTCGTCCCGGTGTTAGCTTCTCTGACGGCACACCGCTGGATGCCAACGCGGTAGCGAAAAACTTCGATACCTATGGTTTAGGAAATACTGCGCTCAACCAGCCGGTTTCCGAGGTCATCAATAACTACCTGCGCAGTGAAGTCATCGATCCGCTCACGGTGAAGTTTTACTTTAAGAAGCCGTCTCCGGGCTTTCTGCAAGGGACTGCAACCATCGGTTCCGGTCTGGTTTCTCTCAGTACGCTGGAGCGCAATTTCAATCAGTTAGGCAATGCTAAAAACATTATTGGCTCCGGTCCGTTCGTGGTGAGCAGCGAGAAACTGGGACGCGAACTGAAACTGACCGCCCGTAAGGATTACAACTGGGCACCGGTTAAATCGAAGCATCAGGGGCGCGCCTATCTGGACGGTATTACCTATCTGGTCACCCCGGAAGACAGCGTGCGTATTGGCGCGTTGGTCTCTGGTCAGGCTGACTTCATTCGTCAGATTCAGGCCTATGATGAGAAGCGGGTGCAGAGTCAGGGCTTCAATCTTTATGCTCCGCCGACGCGCGGCGTCAATAACAGCGTGGTTTTCCGCCCGGATAACCCGCTGGTCGCCGATATCCGCGTGCGTAAAGCACTGCTGCACGCCACCAACACCAAAGAGATCATCGATACGCTGTTCTCAGACAACTACCCACAGGCCACGTCACCGCTGGCTAAAACCGCCGCTGGCTATGTCGATCTCTCCAGCAAGCTCACGTTCGATCCCGCACAGACCAACAAACTGCTAGATGACGCGGGCTGGAAAACCGGCTCACAGGGATTGCGGCAAAAGGATGGCAAAACGCTGGAGCTGACCGCCTATGAATCCCTGCCGCAACCGCAGAACAAGGAAACCTTACAGCTGGTTTCTCAACAGTGGGCAAAAGTCGGCGTGAAGCTGAATGTGCTGGCGGGCGATGCAGGCAGCAAAACCGTCGATAGCCTGGATCCGCTGAAAACCGGCGTGGCTCCGGCGATGGTAGGCCGTGCCGACCCGGATGTGCTGAAAAGCCAGTATTACCCGACGGTACGTAACGTCCTGCTGCAAAAAGGCGGTTCCAGCGACAAGGTGAAGGACTTTGTTGATCCGCATCTGAATACGCTGCTGGATGGCATCGCGGCGGAAACCGACCGCAGCAAGCGGCTGGCGCTGGTTGGAGAGGTACAGAGTTACCTGATCGATCAGGCCTATGTCATTCCTATTTTTGAAGAACCGCAGGTGTTTGCGGGCGCACCCACCACAAAAGGCATCGCGTTTGAAGCCGTCGGTCGCCCCAGTTTCTACAACACCTGGCTGGATAAGTAACACAGAAGAAAGAAGGAGGAGGTCATCATGAACCGATATCTGGCATTGCGCATCGGTCAGGCACTGCTCGTCCTGTGGGCGGCATTTACTCTGTCTTTTATCCTGCTTCAGGCGATGCCGGGTGATGCGGTACTGATCAAGTTCCAAAACCCGGAGCTCGGCCTGAGCGCCGAGCAGATCGCGCAGCTACGGTTGTCCTACGGTGCCGATACGCCGGTACTCACGCAATATTTTCATGCGATAGCCCAAATCCTGCGTGGCGATCTCGGCCTCTCTCTTCAGGCGGGCGTGCCGGTCACCGAGCTGATTGCCGCGAATCTGCCGCCTACGCTGCTGCTCGCGGTGCTGGGTTTCATCGCCGCTGGGCTGCTGGCGTTTACCCTCGCGTTCTTATCGACGTTAACGCCGTTCCAATGGCTGCGAACCGCACTGCAATCGCTGCCGTCACTGTTTATTTCCGTGCCGACCTTCTGGCTCGGCATCGTACTGATTCAGATTTTCTCTTTCCGCTTGGGGCTGATTCCAGTGATTAACCCCGGCGAATGGGAAGGGCTGATTTTGCCCGTTCTCACGCTGGCGCTGCCGATTTCCGCCCCGCTTGCTCAGGTGCTGATGCGCAGCATCGATCAGGTGCAAACCCAGCCGTTTGTTGCCGTCGCCCGCGCCAAAGGCGCCAGCCGCAGCGGCGTACTCTGGCGACACATCGCCCGCAACGCGATGCTACCCACTCTGACTATCGCCGGCCTGCTGTTGGGCGAACTGATTGCGGGGGCGCTGATTACCGAAACCGTATTTGGCCGTAACGGGCTCGGCCAGTTGACGCAGGAAGCCGTGAACTATCAGGACAGCAGCGTATTACAGGCCATCGTGCTGATTTCCGCCGCCGCCTTTGTTGTCGTCAATCTGGCCGTCGACCTGCTCTATCCCCTTCTCGATCCGCGCCTGAAAAAAACGCCAGGAGCCACGTTATGACTACCGTACAGCTGGAAAAAATTACGTTTCCTCTTCTGCGCAAGCGGCCTCTGCTGCGCCGCTACGCCTTTCAGCCGGGGCTGGTGCTAGCCTGGCTGGTGATGCTGACCGTCGCACTTTGGGCACTGTTCCCCGGCTGGTTTACCGGCTATAGCCCGACGGAAGGCATCGCGGGCGCACAGCGGCTGGCACCTGACGCCGACTACTGGCTCGGTACCGACCAGTTGGGGCGCGATCTCTATGCACGCATCGTTTATGGCGCGGTGCACTCGCTTTCGGGCGCGGTTATCGCCGTCGGGCTGGGTCTGGTGCTCGGCAGCCTGTTCGGCCTGCTGGCGGGTGCCGTTGGCGGCTGGCTGGATAGCGTCGTGATGCGCAGCATTGATGTATTACTGGCTATCCCCGGCCTGCTGCTGGCGCTGAGCGTCATCATCCTGTTGGGTTTCGGCACGGTTAACGCCGCGATTGCCGTGGGCGTCACCTCCGTCGCCAGTTTCACCCGACTGGTGCGTTCAGAAGTGCTGCGCGTGCGCCACAGCGACTACGTCGAAGCCGCCTATGGCAGCGGCGGCACCTTTTTCAGCGTGCTGTGGCGGCACATCCTGCCGAACTCACTGACTACCGTTTTCGCCTTTGCTGCATTGCAATTCGGCAGCGCGATTCTGGCTATCTCCACGCTGAGCTTCCTCGGCTACGGCGCACCGCCGCCCACGCCGGAATGGGGTCTGCTGATCGCCGAAGGCCGCAACTACATCGCAACCGCCTGGTGGCTAACCACCTTCCCCGGCCTGATTGTCGTACTCGTTGTGCTGTCCGCTAACCGTATCAGCCAGTCGATCAGGAGGGCGGAACGATGAGCCTGTCAGCCAGCTTACAAACCAGCGCGGCCGTACCCGTACTGGCTCTGGAGAATGTCACGATTGCCTATCGCAGTGACGATCGCGAGCAGACCGTGGTGGAAGGCGTCTCTTTCCATATTCAGCCCGGTGAAGTGGTGGCGCTGGTGGGAGAGTCAGGTTCAGGGAAGACGACCACTGCGCAGGCCGTCATCGGTTTACTCGCCGAGAACGGTAGGCTCACGCGCGGTGCTATTCGGCTCAACGGCGTGGATATCAGCGGCTGGTCGCAGAAGCGATTGGATAGCGTGCGCGGTGCACAGATCAGCCTGATCCCGCAAGATCCCACCAGCTCCCTGAACCCGGTGCAGACCATCGGCGAGCAGGTGGACGAGATTCTGCGCATTCATCAGCGGGAAAATCGCCAGACGACCCGCAAGAAAACGCTGGCGCTGCTGGAGCGCGTGGGGCTAAACCAACCAGAGCTGCGGGCAAAGCAGTATCCGCACGAGCTATCCGGCGGCATGAAACAGCGCGTCCTGATCGCCATTGCCATTGCGCTAAAACCCGCGCTGATTATTGCCGATGAGCCCACCAGCGCGCTGGATGTCACGGTACAGAAACATATTCTCGATCTGCTCGATGAACTGCGGCGCGAAAATGGGACGGCGGTGCTGTTCGTCACGCACGATCTGGGGGTGGCGGCCGAGCGCGCCGATCGGCTGCTGGTCTTCCAGAACGGCTACATTCAGGAACAGGGGCCAACGCTTGAGGTGCTCAGCGCGCCCTCAAGCCACTATGCCCGCACGCTGCTGGCGAACGTGCCGTCGCTTAATCCCACTCCGCGCCTACCACGCGACAATGCATCTGATCCTGACATTATTGTCTCGGTTGAAAATCTGGTGCAGACCTTTCCCCTGTCGGGTCGTAAAGGGGAACATTTTCGGGCAGTGGATGACGTTTCTTTCAGCGTAGCTCGCGGCACAACGCACGCCATTGTTGGCGAGTCTGGTTCCGGCAAAACCACCACGGCACGCAGTCTGCTCGGGTTCCATCACCCCAGCGCGGGGCGCATTCTGATCGACGGTACCGACATCACGCATCTGAAAGGTGAAGCGCTGCGGCAGTTCCGGCAGAAAATCCAGTTGGTCTATCAAAACCCTTTTAGCTCGCTCGATCCGTCGCAGCGTCTATACGACATCGTCGAAGAACCGCTGCGCAATTTTAATCGCCATACCGCCGCGCAGCGGGAGCGAAAAATTCATGAGATGTTCGAGCGCGTTGCCCTGCCGGTTGCGCTTCTGTCACGCAAACCGCGTGAGCTGTCCGGCGGCCAACGCCAGCGTGTCGCCATCGCCCGAGCGCTGGTGCTGGAACCTCAGGTGCTGGTGCTGGACGAGGCCGTTTCCGCACTGGATGTCACCGTGCAGGCGCAAATTCTGCGTTTGCTGGCCGAGCTACAGGAATCCCTCGGGCTGACGTACCTGTTCATTTCGCACGATTTAGCGGTGGTACGCCAAATCGCCGACACCGTTTCCGTGCTGTACCACGGCAAACAGCTTGAATCCGGCCCGGTGGAGCAGATCTTCGCCCAGCCCGAACATCGCTACACCCGTGAACTCATCGAGGCCATCCCCGGGCAGCAACACCCGGTTTTTGCCCGCTCGCACCACGCTCAAATTCACCATTCGCACTAAACTAAGGACTGTAGAATGACAACGAAACGGCTGGGATTTTTCACGCGATTGCTGGATGACGTCTCCGCCCAGCAGCGCTATCGGCTGGCGACGGAACAGATCGTCAAAGCCGAACAATTAGGATTCGATAGCGCCTGGGTCGCACAGCACCACTTTCACGCTGATGAAGGCGGGCTGCCTTCACCGCTGGTGTTTCTGGCTCTGGTTGCTGCCCGCACTCAGCGCATCCAACTCGGTACCGGTGTGATTACGCTGCCGATGGAGGAGCCGCTGCGTGTGGCAGAAGATACCGCCGTGCTCGATTTACTCAGCAACGGCAGGCTGGAAGTCGGTGTAGGTTCTGGCGGCACGCCGTCCTCATTTGCCGCATTCGGTCACGACAGCGCACAGCGCGGGCAGATCCTCGGGCGCTATCTGGAAAAACTGCGCGCCGCATGGCGGGGAGAAGCCTTGAGCGAAGACGGTAATCAGCTCTACCCTGCCGCGCCGCATTTGGATAAGCGCGTCTGGCAGGCCACGTTTTCTATTGAAGGCGCGGAGCGAGCCGGTAAAGCAGGCGATGGCCTGATGCTCTCTCGCACCCAGCCACGCCCGGAACACTTCCCTGATGCCACGCTCGCCGATCTGCAAAATCCGATGATCGACGCCTATCTTGATGCACTGCCTGCGGGCGTCGCACCGCGCATCCTCAGCTCGCGCAGCGTTTTCGTGGCTGACGATCGTCAATTAGCGCTGAGTCTGGCAGAAAAAGGGCTTAATCGCTCCGCCGCCCGTTCGGGCACGTTCCGCCCGATACCTCACGACTCGGTTGAAGCGCTGATCGCCTCCTTCGATAGCCATGTCGGCACCGCGCAGGATGTCATCGCGTCACTGCGGGCAGACAGTTCGCTGGAGCGTGCGACCGATGTGACATTCCAGGTGCATTCCATCGATCCGCCGCATGCGCTGATTCTGCGCTCGCTTGAACTGATTGCCACTCAGGTGGCCCCGGCATTGGGCTGGAGACCCGCCGTCAAACAGAAAAGCCCGCTCGGGCAGGAGATTGCATGACGCACGCTAACACGTTACACACTCAGGACGTACTGGATGCGCTGGCTGAAATCAACCCGGATTCCGCCCTCGCCGCCGCCAGAAAAACCCGTGATGCGGCAACCCGCCACACTCAGGGCAGCTACGACGCGCTGTTTAACGCCGACGCCGCAGACGATGCGACATTACCGCTATCGCTGCGCTTCTGGTTTGCGACCAAAATCAGCGGCTGGCAGCAGGACGATCAGCTACAGCATTTTTATGCCGAGCGGCTGGCGGACTTCCCGGAACCCGCGCTGACACCGACGCTACAGCTGGCGCTGGATCATGCCGAGCGTCTGACGAAAACGCCCGTACAAGCCTCGGCGTCCCACGTCAACGCGCTGGAGCAGGCGGGCTGGTCGGTAGACGACATCGTGACGCTGTCGCAGCTCATCGCGTTTGTGAATTTTCAAAGCCGATTGCTGCGCGGCTATCGCCTGATTGCCGGTCATCGCGTCAGCCAACCGCATTCTCAGGCCGCTGTCGCAGGTCAGTGGCATACCCAACCGCAGACGCACAGCGGTAAGTCTGCACCGCAGGCGTTTACTCAGGCAGAACTGGGCTGGGAACCGTGGATCTCCCCCAAACCGCTGGCCAAGTTCAATGCCGATGAGCAGGCGATTCTGGCGCGCTTCGGCCACACCGATTCCGACTATTTCCGTCTGCTAGGCCGCAATCTTCCGGTGCTGGAACAGCGCACGCTGACGGATAAAGGGATTTTCTATACCACTGGCGGCCTGCCGCGCAAGGAGCGCGAACTGATCGCCGCCGTCACCAGCAAGGTCAACGGCTGCATCTACTGCGCCTCGGTACACGCGCGTAAAGCCAGCCAGCTCTCCAAGCAGGACGGCGATGTGCAGCGGCTGCTGGACGTCGTCCCCGGCGGGGATTTAAGCATCGGCCAAAGCCCGCGCTGGCAGGCGATTATCGATTTCTCGGCACGCCTTTCCGCCACGCCCGCGCAGGTCAATGCAAACGACCTGAAACAGCTACAAGAACAGGGATTGGATACGCTAGAGATTGTCGATGTGGTGCAGTCGGCCGCCTTCTTCTCATGGGCCAATCGACTGATGCTCACGCTAGGCGAACCGTTCTGGCCGGAGCATTAAATCAGCGTTGTGCGATAGCCAATCAGGCGGCACGGCTGCGTGTCGCCTTTCGGTCTTTATTTTTTCAGGTAGGCAGGGAAATCCGCAGGCAATTCGCTGGCAGGACAGTTGATGACCTCGTTGTTGTTCTCACCACAGTCGTGGATGAACGTAATAGTGGCGAATTCATCGATGACTTCGGTAGGGTACGCAGGGCCCGCATCGCGATAGGCTTCCATTTCAGCAATGTGTTCGTTCTGGAAGCATACCGTTTTTTCAGGATTATTGATGATCCAACGCGGGAAGAAGATGGTGCCGTGGAAAATCTTATCAGCAATATTCACGATCAGGCTGACATCTGTTCCCGTCGGTTCTGTCCATGAAATCTTATACGCCTCGCGGGCGACCTGCACGATATACACCTGCTGATCCTTAACCCAACGGTTACCCACGATACCGCTATGAATGCGGTAGTCTATGGTGTTGGCATTTTTGACATACAGCTCGTAATTCCAGCCATTATCATAGGTATATACCAGGTGTTTCCCTACAAAATGGCTCAGATCGTGTTGATTGAATGAAGGCATGATCGTTCTCCTGAAGTGTGTGAATTCACTTTAGAGCTTTATTAATTCGATGAATAACGCTATTTTTCAGGGAAAATCATTCAATATTTAGATGTATCAAAGATGCTGGCAAAGACGACGCTGGAACAGTGGGAAATCCTTCAGTCAGTTATTGATTTGGGCGGCTATACACAGGCGGCAAATGCGCTTCATCGCAGTCAGTCTTCAGTCAGCTACCAGCTTGCTCTGCTGCAAGAGCGATTGGGCATCGCGCTACTCACGATCCACGGACGCAAAGCCGAGCTCACGCCAGAGGGCGAAAATCTACTCGCGCAGGTACGGCCCGTAATACGTTCGTTTCATGCGTTGGAGGCCCGCGCCCATTCACTGAAAATGGGTGAACAGTCCAGCATCAACCTGGTTGTTGACAGCACCTTCCCCAAAGATCGCCTATTTCACCTGCTCAGCACTTTTCAAAAACAGCACCCGGCCACACGTATCCACCTGACCGAAGTACTGCGCAATGAAACGCCGGAACAGTTGAAGGCACGCGATGCGGACATTTACGTCATTACACAACGTGAGCTTGACGACCTCGCTGGGCAATGGCTGATGAACGTTGATTTTGTCGCTGTTGCGCACTGCCACCATCCGCTTTTCGCACTCCCCACGCCGTTAAGCCACGAGGCACTGTCTCACTACCCTTGCGTAGAGATCGTGACGCGCACAGCGCCGCATACGCAGCCTTCCTCCGCCGAGAGTTGGACATTCACCACGTTTGAAGCCGCTACGCAGGCCGTTTTGCATCAGGTGGGCTACGGCTGGCTGCCGGAAGCACGAATTGCAGAACACATTACGCGCGGCGACTTGCAAATATTACCGTTGCAACAGGGGGAAAGGCGCACCACCCCACTCTATCTGTTAGCAGAAGAGAAAGGACAGCCGCTCAGTAAAGCGATCCTCACGCTCATCGCGCTACTGTTCGGCAGGCTCTGAGGTATGAGGGGCGTTTATCGATAATATCGATGCTAAAGCCGTCCTACCGCCGGGAAAAAGCCAGACGCGCGGCGAATGCCAGAAAGAGAACGCCTGTCGTTCGGTCCATCCACTTCACTACGGAACCACGACGTAAAAAACGCGACAGCGGGCGCGTAGCGGCAATCAGCGTGGACGACCACAGCGTGCCGATAAAGACGTGAATAAGAACAAGCAGGTAAGTCCACAGCACGACCGAATGGCCGGCAGGGATAAACTGCGGCAGGAATGAAACATAGAACACGCCGATTTTCGGATTGAGTACGTTACCCAACATGCCACGGAGAAACCAGTTCTGCTGCTTCGGTGCGTCTTGTGACGCCGCCATCACCAACTCGGTTCTGGGTTTCAGGATCATTTGCAAACCCAGCCAGCAGAGATACGCCGCACCGCACCATTTCAGGATGTTATAGGCCAGTTCCGACGCCGCAATCAGCGTTCCCAGACCAAACGCCACCATCGCGCCCCAAATCAGGCAGCCGACTTGAATACCAAACGCCGCATGGAAGGCCTTCTTACTGCCTTCAACGGTCGCGGTGCGTAGAATCAATGCCGTGTCCAAACCCGGCGTCAGGGTTAATAGCGTCGCGGCAAACGTAAAAGCAATCAGCGATTCGGTCAACGTCACGGTAATTCATCACTCCAGCAGGGAAAACCACAAAACGCATCCTTCTCTGCGAGAAGAATGGTGCAAGACAACCGACAAGCAATCCTAATTAAGCTCCACGTAATATACGACAGAGCCTGACCCTACCCAACACATCTCTTCAGCCAAGATCGCATAACGACAGCTCACATCAGGCCCAGATTCAAAAAGCGTAAATAAGCTCCCCCAGCCGGTTGCCTTCCGCTACGCTATCCGGCAGGCAATGACTCACAATACAGGTGCAACACCATGATAAAACGCGTCTTCCTCACGCTCGCTTTATTGACGCTTTCCGCGCCTTCTCTGGCGCAAGATGCTCTGCCAGATGCGGTGAAGAGCATCGAAAAACAAGGTATTACGATCATCAAACCGTTCACTGCCCCCGGCGGCGTACAAGGCTGGCTGGGTAGTTATCAGGGCGTGGGGGTGACTATCTACTTAACGCCGGACGGTAAGCATGCCATTTCGGGCTATATGTATGACGAACACGGCAACAACCTGAGTGAAGCGCTAATTCAGCAGGAAGTGTATGTGCCTGCCGGTCGGGAGATGTGGCAGAAATTACAGCAGGCGTCGTTTATTACCGAAGGGGCGAAGGATGCACCGCGTAAAATCATCGTCTTTGCCGATCCGTTCTGCCCGTACTGCAAACAGTTCTGGCAGCAGGCACAGCCGTGGGTAAAAGCGGGGAAAGTCCAGTTGCAAACCCTGCTGGTCGGCGTCATCAAACCGGAAAGCGGGCGTTATGCCGCCGCGATTCTTGCCGCCAGCGATCCGGCTAAAGCCTGGCATGAATATGAGCTCTCGAACGGCAAAACGGTGCCCCCGTTCCCCAAGGCCTCATCACGCGATATCTGGAATAACATTCAGCATAATCAGCGACTAATGGATGAACTGGGTGCAAACGTCACGCCCGCCATCTATTACCTGAATGATAAGAATGAGCTACAGCAGGTCGTCGGGCTGCCGGATGCACAGCAGCTGGCGGAGATGATGGGGAAATAGACACAGGAGGGAATCTCCCTCCTGACGTTTCTCTTAGCGATGAGACCAGTACGCCATAAAGTTGATCGTCTCTTTATCGAGGTGCCGCTCGTCGAGCAGATAGCGGCGCAGCCGTTTGATGGCGGAAGATTCTCCCGCCGCCCACGCGTAAAACGGGCGATGTGCCGTTGCCCGTTCCCACAGTAGCTCGTCTTCTGGCGTTTCCTGTGCGATTTCATCACGGTTAGTACAGGCACTGGCGGGAATCTTCACGTCCTGTTGCACCGCAGCCAGCAGGCGTTCGCCCCATACTGTGCTGCCCGTTTCCTCACGCGGCAGCCAGTGAATCTGCGCAAACGGGAAGTCGCCTGATGTCACGCAGTCAGCCGCTTTCGGCACTTCAAAAAAAGCCTGCACCGACGGCGGAGAAGGCTGGGTAGCCAGCTGTTCAAGAATTCCCATTGCCGCAGGCAGCGCCGTTTCATCCGCAATCAGCAGCACCTGCTCAACGCCCTCGTGCGGTGCCCATTCATAGCCGCCGCTGTCGCCATCGGCCTCCGCATTGGGCGCGACAATCTGTAGCGCATCGCCCGGCTTAGCGTGATTCGCCCAGCTTGAGGCAGGCCCGGTATCGCCGTGCAGCACAAAATCGATCGTTGCCTGCTGTGACTCGCGTGAAACGGAACGCAGCGTATAGGTACGCAAAATGGGGCGACGCTCACGCGGAAGCGCCAGATAATCCTGATACCAGATATCGCTCACGGCCATCGGCGTCAGTTCCCCGCTTTCACTGGCGAACAGCAGCTTGATGCGCTGATCCGGCGCGTCCAGTTTCATCTGGCGCACTTCTGGGCCGGTGAACACGCAGCGAGCTAATGAAGGTGAGAGTAACGTCTTACTCTCTAAGCGTAAGTTGAACAGCCGATAGGCGGAAGACGTTGTACGGGTAGCTAAAGACATAGTGAGAAAACCGTATGTTTTGTAAGGAAAATCAGTCAGTGGGATCAAACCCATCACCGCAACTTACCATAAACAAAACACTAACGATAATCATTATCACCATTCAGATGAATGATTATCCGACATGCTGTCGTAATGCTCCACCTAGAGCCCAATTAGGACGCCATCCATTCCTCAAAAGCCATTTTCCATTCTGGATGCCAACGGGATAGCGCAGGACGATTGTTGAGAATATCCTGAGAAGCCCAAGCAATACGTTTTTTATCCATCGCCGTTGTGACTTCATTATCTGGGCAAATGATATAAAAATCCCCTTGACGAAAATGCTCGATAAAATAATCGATGACCTGATGCGCACTCCAGGCAGCAGAGGGTTGAGAATCCGTGGTTTCATCCATGCCAGGGAAATTCATCGGCGTCCACGTATATCCCGGCACCAGCAAGTGAGCCGTCACTTTTCCACCGATATGATTACGCAGTTCATGCGCTAATTGTTCAGTCAAGACTTTAACTCCGGCTTTAGCAACGCTGTAGGCGGCGTTACCCGGTGGGGTGGTAATTCCTTCTTTTGATCCTAGGTTCACAATCGCACTCCTTCCCTCTTGCGCCATCATGTTAGGTACGAAGAGATGCTGCATCGTGATGATAGAAAAAAGATTCGCATTAAGTTGAAGCAACCAATCACAAGGCTTGCCCCATGGGCTCGCCCCCTCTTTGATCGCCGCGTTATTCATCAAAAGCGCCACCTCACCGAATTGGGCAAAGGTGCGTTCCTGTAAGCGTTTTAGATCGTTTTCAACCGTAACATCACCCAACACGCAAATAGCGTCAACGTCAGACCCCAGAGAAGTAGCTAGTGTTTTCAGCCCTTCTGCATCACGATCAAACAAGCTCAGCCGCATACCTTCAGCCGCTAAGCGGCGCGCCGCCGCGGCTCCCAAGCCTTTAGCCGCGCCGGTAATCACAGCGGTACGCCCCTTTGCAATAATCGTGTCGTTCATATCCATTCCTCTTTAATACAGAACAAGCCGTACTGCTTATCCTTTGTTTAAGACGATATGCGTGATCTCGGCAGGCCGACCTAATCGAACGGGAAACCCATTCCATAAACCCGCCCCGTTACTGACGTAAAGATTCATCTCCCCCACTCGGTATAGGCCAGAGATAAAACCGTCATTAGCAGGCTTGATTGCAATATCCAGCCCCCGAATCATCCCACCATGCGTATGCCCCGATAGTTGAAGACTAACGCCATAATGTGAATTAACCCGCGCATTGCCAGGCCGATGGTCAAGAAGAATAATCGTGTCACTGCCCTTAGATCCCTCCAATGCTCGCGCGATATCCGGCCCCATTTCACCCTCTTTTATCGCGGCTTCATCGGTCACACCCGCTAACACCAACGACTGACCGTCTTTTTCAATACGCACATGTGTATTCAGCAAAAATGGGATGTTCAGTGACTCCCAGGCACGCAACCACGACCGGTAATCAAAATAGTATTCATGGTTTCCTGTAATCGCATAGATGCCGTAACGCGCGCGGAGCTCGCGTAAAGGTTTTACATCGGCATAACGTTGAGAAACATGCCCATCGAACATATCCCCAGTGAGTACCATCAGGTCTGGCTGAAGCGCATTCGCCTTGTTAACAACTTGCTCAACCCACTCTCTGGGGTGAAGTCGACTGGAGTGAAGATCCGCTAGTTGGACGATACGAATGCCATCGAATGCTGATGGTAAATTGGGTATGGCGATCGTTACCGTACGGACAGTAGGCACCCTGATTGCCTGCATCACGCCAAAGGCCGACACGCCAAGAGCCAATATCAGAAGAGGCATTACTGAGAGAAGAAAGGGAATTTGACAACGAAAAAGCAATCTGGCGAGTAATGCCGCAACATCCCGCAATAGCAAAAGACAGGCAAAGAGCACGGCAGAGACAAATAACCATCCTTGCACAATCATGAGAGGATGCGACCACTCAGGAGAAAACATATTTCCGTAGGCTAGGCGGCTAACTAGGTGAAATTCACAAGCAAGGATAATTAAAGTAACGAATCCCATTTTACACGCAAAGGAAAGCGTTAACCGTCGAATGAAAAAGAGTGAGACATAAAGCGCAGGTGCAAGCGTCCACAGATGAAACATACTTCTGCTCCAAAAAGACCCTGTAAATCATTCTGTGTAACTGCCACCCCTATTAATTAAAGGTGACCTTCAATGCGGTCGCCGAACTCGATAATAAAACGGCTCATCGCCAGCCGCCAGTTCTGGATCGGCATGCTCC